>JALSRY010000408.1 GCA_026984555.1 Phycisphaerae bacterium | reverse complement strand
GCCGCGCGGCAGGGTGAGCGACGATGCCCGTGGACCTGATCGCGACGTACCTGCGGCTTCCGGTGTTCCTGCTGGTGGTGAGCCGGCTGGGGGGGCTGGTGATGTTTCAGCCGCTGCTGGGGGGGTACGCGATTCCGCCGACGATTCGGGCGTTGCTGGTGGTGGGGTTGGCGGCGGTGGTGACGCCGCTGGTGCATGTCGAAGCGGGGGTGCCGGTGCATGCGTTGGGGTTCGTGCTGGCGATGGGCAACGAGCTGCTGCTGGGGGTGCTGATGGGGCTGGTGGTGCGCATGTGTTTCGTGGGTCTGCAACTGGGCGGGCAGATGATCGCGCAGGATGCGGGGCTGGCGTTCGGGCGCATCGCCGATCCGGCGACGGGGATGTCGCAAAGCACGCTGAGCAATTTCTACCTTCAGCTCGGCGCGGTCGTGTTTCTGATCGTCGGGGGGCACCGGGTGCTGGTGGCGGTGGCGCTCGACACGTTCCGCACGATTCCACTGCTGGGCGACGGGGGCGTGTTCGGCGGGGGGCTGGCGATGTTTCTCGACGCGTTCTCGCTGGCCGGCGAGATCGCGATTCGGGTCGCCGCGCCGACGATGCTCACGCTGTTGTTGATCAAGACGGCGATGGGTTTCGTGTCGCGCACGGTTCCGCAGTTCAACATTCTCACGATCGGGTTTTCGCTCAAGGGGCTGGTGGCGTTCCTGCTGATGGCGATTTCGCTACCGGCGGCGCTCGAGGCGTTCACGGGCGGACTGGCGTTGACGGTGGACTGGATCGGGGGACTGGTGAGGGGGTGACCGGAGCGGGCCCCGGCGGGCGGTGGACCGGGGGTGATGGATCGTTGTGGATGAGGCATGGCTGACGACGGGACCGGAGAAAAGACCGAACAACCCACCGCGCGGCGGCGCGAGGAGGCCCGGGAAGAGGGGCAGGTCGCCCGGAGTACCGACCTGACGGCGGCGGTGGCCCTGCTCACGGGGCTGGTGCTGCTGGACATCTTCGGGCCGGGGATTTTCGATCGGCTGCGGTTGCTCGTGGCGGAGATGCTGGACGTGTCGGAGGTTTCGGTCGGCATGGTTCCGACGTGGGCGGCGCGGACGGCCTACACCACCGCGGCGGTACTGCTGCCGTTCCTGCTGGTGCTGGTGGTGCTCACGGGGCTGGCGGGTTGGACGCAGACCGGTTGGCTGGTGACGACGAAGAAACTCAAGCCGGACCTGGGCAATCTCAGTCCGATCAAGGGCATCAAGCGTCTGTTCTCCACCGAGTCGTTGATGCGGACGGCGTTGGGTCTGCTCAAGATGCTGTTGGTGGGGGCGGTGGCGTACCACACGATCGTTTCGCGGATCACGCCGGTGCTCGGTGCGGGGACGGTTCCGCCGCTGGGGATTCTGGACATGGCGGCGGAGTTGCTCTTTGCGCTGATGCTGCGCATGGCGTTGGTTCTGCTGGTGCTGGGGCTGATCGACTATTTCTACCAGCGTTATCGCACCGAACAACAACTCAAGATGAGCAAGCAGGAGGTTCGCGACGAGCTGAAGCGCATGGAGGGTGACCCGATGCTCAAGAGTCGCCGGCGTCAGGCCCAGGCGAAGATCGCCATGCAGCGCATGGCGCTCGACGTGCCGAAGGCCGATGTCATCGTGACCAACCCGACGGAGTATTCGGTGGCGTTGAAGTACGACGAGGCGACGATGCGGGCCCCGCGGATGGTCGCCAAGGGCAAGGATCTGATGGCGCTGCGTATCCGGCAGATCGCAAGCCAGCACGGTATTCCGATCGTCCAGCGTCCGCCGCTGGCGCGCGGGCTCTACGCCGGTTGCGAGGTAGGCGACGAGATTCCGCCGGAGTATTACCGGGCGGTGGCGGAGGTGCTGGCATACGTGTACCAGCTTTCGGGTCGGGCGTCGGCGTGAGTGGTTGAGGGAGCAGACGAGAGGTCATGGCGATCGCGGCGAACGACAACCCGATTCTGGCGTTTTTGGCCCGCAACCGGGGGTTGCTGTTTCCGGCCGCGGCCGCGGCGTTGATCTTTGTCATCCTGATTCCGTTGCCGACGCCGATTCTCGACTTGCTGCTGGTTTGCAACATTCTGTTGACGACGATCGTGCTGATGACGGTGATGTACATCCGCACGCCGCTGGAGTTTTCGAGTTTTCCGTCGTTGTTGTTGGCGATGACGCTGTTGCGGCTGGTGCTGAACACGGCCACGACGCGGCTGATTCTCTCGAACGGATCGAGCGGAACGCAGGCCGCGGGCCGGGTGGTCGAAGCGTTCGGTGTGTTCGTGGCGAGCAATTCGCTGGCGGTGGGGGTGATCATTTTCGTCATCATCACGGTGATCCAGTTCGTCGTGATCACCAAGGGTGCGACGCGGATCGCCGAGGTCGCGGCGCGGTTCACGTTGGACGGGATGCCGGGCAAGCAGATGGCGATCGACGCCGACCTGAACGCGGGCATCATCGACGACGCGGAGGCGCGCCGCCGGCGGGCGGAGATCGCCGCCGAGGCCGACTTTTACGGAGCGATGGACGGAGCGAGCAAGTTTGTGCGGGGCGACGCGATCGCGGGGATCGTGATTACGTTCGTCAACGTGCTGGGTGGCATCTATGTCGGGATGGTGGAA
>JALSRY010000407.1 GCA_026984555.1 Phycisphaerae bacterium | reverse complement strand
CCCCAGCGGAACCACGTCCGCCAGTGCGAACGCGGGCCTGCGGCTGACCACCCATGCCAGAAAACCAAGCAACGCCAGCGGCACCCCGGCAATCGGAAAATGCACGATGATCGGGTGCAGACGCGCTAGCAGCGGCGGACGATCCTCACCTTCGCCATGCTCATGACCAGCCGCCCCGCCCTCGTCGCCGGCATGTTCGTCATCATCGTGGTCGAGATCGGCGGAACCCGATTCGGCCTGGTCGTGGTGATGCGCACCCGCCGCGGGTATTTCGCCGGTTTCCTCCTCGCGAGACACATCGCGCGACACGAGACGGGCGAAGTATCGTTCGGGATTGGCTTTGAACTTCTTCAGGCAGTTGTCGCAGCAAAACGCGATCGTGCGTCCCTTGTAGACCGTCGTGATGTTCGGGTCGGCTTCTTCCTCGGGCATCACCGGGCAATACTTGTTCAGCGCAGGCCGGCTGGCCGCCGGTCGCGTCGCCCGCTCTTGGGCCGACGCGCCCCGTGCCGCCAGCATCAGCACCAGGGCCACAATCGTGCCCGCACCACCCCAGCGCCGGCCGAACCGCCGACCCGTCCCACCGCTCCATGCGGCGTGCGTTCCATGAGATACCGATCGTCGCTTCACTTTGCTCTCCATCGGTGCGGCACCCCCGCCGGCGTTGCCGTCCCGCCCGGTTCCGTCGGTCAGGGCTGCCCGTCGCCGCCCAGTTCCTTGAGGTAGTCGATCAGGTCCGCCATGTCGCGATCCGAAAGATCCCACTGGGGCATCGGCCAGGCGAGCGACTCGCCGTTCGGCTCGATCCCGTCGCGGATCGCGCGTGCCAACGAGGCGTCGTCGTAGGGCACGTGGTCCTCGTCACCCGCGTGCTCGGCGGCGGCCAGGCTCTCGTAACGAATGTCCGGGGCGACGACGTTGCCCGGCATGATGGGAAACCCGCCGGTGCCATCGGTCCCATGACAAGCCGCACATCCCCCGCCGCGCATGACCAGCCAGTTGGGTCCGCCGGCAAACGCGACGCGCTGCCCGTCGATGTTGACGCCGGTTTCGAAAATCCGCTGCCCGTTGGAGGCATCGGCCGGCAGCGAACCCGAGCCGCCCAGTCCACCGTGCATACCCGGCCCCATACCCGGCCCGAACCCACCCCCGAAGCCGCCTCCCGGCCCCGAACCGGCCATCCCTCCCTGGTTTTCCCCCATCCCGAAACCCGGCATGAAACCGAACATCGGCAGCCCGCACCCCGCCAGCACCAGCCCCGCCGCCACGATCACCACCACGCCTGCTTTCATGTTTCCCGTCTCCTGTCGTCAGCGCACAGCCCCGCGTGTCTCCGGCCCGCCCCGTCACAGACGATTCGATGCCCCCCGCGGGCATAATCTTCCCCGCCTGCCCGGAAAACCGGCCCAAACCGCCGGCGGCAACCGCCTGACCGCGGGAACGCCTCCCGCGTGGACCTTTCCGCCCGACCGGCTATGATGACTTGTCATGGCATTGCCCCTCGCCGTCATCGTCGGACGCCCCAACGTGGGCAAGAGCTCGCTGCTCAACGCGCTCGCCCGCCAGCGCATCAGCATTGTCGATGCCCGCGCCGGCATCACGCGCGACCGCGTCTCGGCCGTCATCGAGCACGCCGACCGCTACATCGAGCTGGTGGACACCGGCGGCGTCGGCATCGTGGACGACGACCACCTCGAAGAGCACGTCGAGAACCAGATCCACTATGCGATCGACCGGGCTGACGTCGTGCTGTTCGTGGTCGATGCCCACGACGGCATCACGCCGCTCGATCGACGGGTCGCCGAACGCCTCCGCCGGCTCGAAACCCCCGTCATCCTCATCGCCAACAAGGTCGATACGCCGCGCCACGCCGCCGAAGCGGCCGAGTTCATCCGCCTGGGCTACGGCGAGCCGCTGTGCGTCTCGGCCTTGCACGGCTCGGGCCGCCGGCCGCTGCTCCAGCGGCTCTGCGACACGCTCGGACCCGACGCGGGCGATTCGCCCGAAATCCCCCTGATGAAGCTCGCCATCGTCGGCAAACGCAACGCCGGCAAGAGCACGCTCGTCAATGCCCTGGCCGGCGAGCAGCGCGTCATCGTCAGCGAGATCCCCGGCACCACCCGCGACGCCGTCGATGTCCGCTTCGAAAAAGACGGCCGCGCCTTCATCGCGATCGACACCGCCGGCGTTCGGCGAAAAAAGAGCATGGACGATATCGACTTCTACTCCTACACCCGTGCCCTGCGGTCGATCCGTCGCGCCGATGTCGTCATGCACCTGATCGACGCGACCGTGCCCATCAGCGACGTGGACGTGAAGCTGGCGGCGGCGGTGCGCGAGGAGTACAAACCGGTGGTGCTGGCGATCAACAAGTGGGATCTGGCCCGCGGGCGGGCCGAGCCGGAAAGCTACGACGAATACCTGGCACGGGTGCTGCCGGGGCTCGACTACGCCCCCGTCGCGATCATGACCGCCACCACGGGCAAGAACGTCGATGCCGCAGTCGATCTGGCCCGCAGCCTGCACAAGCAGGCCCATACGCGCGTCTCCACCGGCCAGCTCAACGCCGCCCTGCGTACCATCCTCGAAGCCCGCGGCCCCTCGCCCAAACGCGGCACCCGACCCGTCAA
>JALSRY010000406.1 GCA_026984555.1 Phycisphaerae bacterium | reverse complement strand
TTGTTTGCGGAGCTCGGCTACCCGCTCGTTGTCGCCCGCTTTGCGAGCTTCGCGCATCTCCTTCATGATCTTGCGCATGCCCTGCATGTTCATTCCGCCGTGATCGCGGCGATACTTGGCGACGATCTCGTCGTATTTTGTCTGCTGTTCTTCGCTCAGGTCGAGCTGCGAGCGGATCCGATCGAAGATGCTTTGTCGGCCTCGCTGGCCCGGTGCCCGACGGGGGTGCCTTCCGGCGGCTGGTCGGCCCGCATCATCAGATTGCTGGGCGTGGGCGCCGACGGCGAGCATGGCAGCGACGGCGGCGATCATGACAACGCGAAGTTTCATCTTGTGCTCTCCTTGAAACGGTTCCTGGCGGCCCGGTGGCCCGTGCCACCACTTCGGCTCTCGTGTGCCGGTCCCTCGGGGAACCAGCCTACTATAAGGCTTAACGTGGGGGAAGGTTGCAACTTGCCCGTTGGGGAGAGAGAAAAAGTCCGGACGCCCCATAATGTTCGCCGCCCGGTGGCGTCGGGTTCGGCGTCAAGTGGTCGTAAAGCCATAGTCGTTCCAGCGTTGCGTAACACGCTGTTGAATCTCGGGGGACATCTGGAGCTCGTCAGGCCAGGGGCGGACTTGGCCTTCACCGGGAATCTTGCGTGTCGCGTCGATTCCCATCTTGCTTCCCGCGCCGTGGTGGGGAGCGGCGTGGTCGAGAATGTCCAGCGGACCGTCGGCGATGACGATGTCACGCCGCGGATCGACGTTGGCGCAGAGGTGAAAGAGCACATCGTTCTGGTCGTGGACATCGACATGTTCATCGACGACGACGATGATTTTCGTAAATGCCATCTGGCCGGCGCCCCATATGGCGCTGATGACGCGGCGGGCCTGAAAAGGATATTCCTTGCGGATTTTCACGAAGGCGCAATTGTGAAAACAGCCGAAGGTGGGCAGGTCGTAGTCGATGATGTCGGGAACGATCATTTGCAGCAATGGAAGGAAAATGCGTTCGGTCGCCTTTCCCAGCCAATAATCTTCCTGCGGCGGTTTGCCAACCACCGTGGCAGGGAAGACGGGCGCGCGGCGGTGCGTGATCGCCGTGATGCGCATGCGCGGGTAGTAGTCGGCGAGCGAATAGAAGCCGGTGTGGTCACCGAAAGGGCCTTCGAGGATCGGGGGCTCGGCCGGGTCGATGTATCCCTCGATAACGAACTCGGCGGTGGCGGGAACCTCGATGGCGGGTTGCGTGACGCATGGGACCAGCTCGATGGGCCCCCCCTGGAGGAAACCGGCAAAAAGTGCTTCACTCACATCCGGCGGCAGGGGACAGGTGGCGGCGTAGGGCATGACCGCCGGGCCGCCAAGGGCGATGGCGACGGGCATGCGCTCCCCGCGGGCCTGGTACTTGCGGAAATGGCGTGCGCCGTCGTGGTGCATGTGCCAGTGCATCGCGCACAGTCGCGGGCCGAAGATCTGCACGCGGTACATGCCGATGTTGCGTTCGCTCGTGTCGGGATCCTTGGTGAACACGCCGCCGAAGGTGATGTATCGGCCCGTGGCCTCAGCATCGTCGTTCGCGGTGGTAGGGGGCGTGATGCCGGCGGCGAGATTGCGCGAGATGTCGCCATCGAGGGGCCAGCATTTGAGCGCCGGGAGCGTCGTCAGGTCGGCGTCGTCGGTGTGGACGATTTCCTGGCACATGCCGCGCTTGACGAGACGCGGCGGGAGGTTGCCGAGTTGTGCCAGCTCGGGGAGTTTGCGGATCTTCTGCATGATGGTGGTGGGCATTTGCGGCTTGATGAGGGCCTGCACGCGGGCGACAACCTCGTCGAAATCTTCACAATCGAGCGCGAGACAGATTCGTTCGCGCGTGCCGAACGTGTTGATGAGGAGGGGAAAGCGGCTGCCCCGGACGTTTTCGAACAACAGGGCGGGACCGCCGGCCTTGGTGACGCGGTCGGCGATTTCGGTGATTTCAAGGACGGGATCGACTTCCACGCGGATGCGCTTCAGCCAGCCACGCTGCTCGAGCTGGTCCATGAACGATTGCAGATCCGGTGCGGACACGGCACACTCCCTTTGCTTGACGATTACGCCCGAACGCCCCTGCGCGACCACCGGTACCCCTCGGCGAGCCTTTTGCCGGCCACGAACGCGGGGTGTTGCGATCCAGCGTCACCCCCTCTAGATCCCGGTGTCCGGAGCGGGGCGCCCCGGGCGCCGGCATGGTAAGGTACACCACGGCGGTGAAAAGGGCCTCGGTCAGACAAACGGCAACCGAGATGAGCAGAAACAAACAGCCGGCGGCAAACGAACGGAGGGTGTGGCGTTGGTTCCCCGGCCCGTGGACGGCCGCGCTGATGATCCTGCACGTGGTGGCGTTGGTGGTGGTACGCCGGCTGGAGGGCAGTGGCGCCGACTACGCCGTGTGGTTATTCCACCTCGAAGGGGCGGCGTCGCACCCGGCGGCGGTGGCGTTGCACCCCTGCGGTGATGGAAGCGTCTCGGCGCTGGTCGCCATGTGGTTGGCACTATGGAGCTTGGGGCAAGCCGTCGAACGCGGCCGGAGCGGACCGTATCTGCTCGCGGTGTACTTTGGTGGAACGCTGGTCGGTGGGGGGGTGTATTTCGGTCTCGGTCAGGCAGCCTC
>JALSRY010000405.1 GCA_026984555.1 Phycisphaerae bacterium | reverse complement strand
GTGAAACCTTGTGCTCCTCGGCATCCTGTTCGCCATGTGCAGCCGACCTGTGGCACTGGTCTTCGACCGGTGGAACTGACCTGCGGCACCGGTTTTCAACCGGTGAAACCTTGTGCTCCTCGGCATGTTGTTCGCCATGTACAGCCGACTTGCGGCATTGGTTTTCAACCGCTGAAGCTGACCTGTGGCACCGGTTTTTAACCGGTGAAACCCCTTGCCCCTCGGCGTGCCGCTCGCAATACGCCGCCAGCCCCGCGTAGATCCGCCGCGCCGCCTCATAACGTCCCCGCCGCGCCGCCACGTCAATCCCGTCCCCCGGCACTGCCGGCAACGCAACCACGCACGCCGGCACGTCCGCCTCAGCCGCCAGCCGCGGCAGCCACGACGCCTCGGCATTCCCACCATCGGGTATCTCGGACGCCGCGCCATTCGTACCCGCTGCCAGCGACCGCGCCAGACACCCCGCCAGGTCACGCCCACCGCTACGTACCCCGCCCAGCGGCGTCACGACACATCCCTTGGCCCCGCGCACATGCCGTATCGCGATCACCACGTCGCAGCCCCCGCGGGCCAACGCCGCCTCGCGAGCTTCCCGCTCCACCTCCGTCGGCATCGTGCCCGCCCCACGCGAGAGCACCGGCGACCCACCCGCCCGAATCACGAAATGGTAAAGATACTCCGCCGTCAGCAGGTCCAGGCTCGCGCACACACACCCCCCGGCCCCAGATCCACCGCCACCAACCGCGTCGATCCCCACCCTCCAGCCACGAAGCTGTTCACGCGGCGGCTTCCACAGCGGCTCGAAATGTCTTATTGCCTGATGCACGGTGTCCTCGATCGGCGGAGGCCCGGCGACCGCTGCCACGACAACCGCCGCCAGCCCGACCCAAGGCAACGATGTGTACAAGCGCAACGGACCTCTCCTGTGTCGGACGGCACCCCCGGCGCGCTCGCTGACGCCGCCTACGGAGCGTCCGAGCTCCACGCCGGGTCGGTCGCTTCCGGCGCCTCACTCGCCCCGAGCGTGCCCGCCGTGCCGCCGGCGGCGTGGTTGCCCAGCGTTTGCCCCGAACCGTCGGCCAACGGCCAGTCCCCCAACAATCCTTCCTCGAACCCGGTAAGCTGCCCCGCCGCCCCCGCCGCGATGTCCGCCGCGCTCCGACCGGTCGACCAGAACCGCACCCGCGCGATCTTCCCGCGATAGCCAGCCCCCAGCGTCACGTTTGTGGCGAACACCGTGCCCTCGAGCGCAACCACCCCCACGGGCAAGCCGTCGAGATACACCGTCGCCGATTCCCCGTCCGTGTAGCTCAACGCGATGTGCTGCCACTGGCCGACCCGCACCGACGCCCCCAGGTCCACCGCGTCGGACCCGTGCCGCACCGAAATCAGGCCGGCGCTCGGCGACACGCTGAGCGCGATGTTCGGCACCCCGAAGCTCGCCACCGTCCCCCCGGCGTCCTCCGGGTTGATCCACGCCTCGATCGTCAGCGCGGTCAGCGGGTCCGCCGTGGTCACCGGCAGCGTCGCGAACTGCGAACCGTTGAACTGGAGCGACGCCGACACCCCCTCGCCAACCGTGATCGTCGCCTGCGCCGAAGCTTCCAGGCCTCCGCCGCTCACGACGCGCAGCGTCACCGTGTACTCGCCCGCGTGCTCGTAGACGTGCATCGGCGCCGACTCGCGCGACTGCGCGCCGTCCCCGAAGTCCCATGTGTAATCCAGGATCGTATCGCCGGTCGCGCTGCTCTGCGTGCCGTCGAAATGCACGAGCAACGGTTCCGGTCCGCTGAGCGGGTCGGCCGTGATGACCGCGGTGACGTCCCCCCCCGAGACCCGCACGAAAACGCGGCTGCTGTTCTGCTCCCCGCGCGAATCCGTCACCGTCAGCGTGACCGGATAACGCCCCGGCTGCGTGAAGGTGTACTCGGCGGTGAGTCCGTTCGCCTGGTATTGCCCGGCGAAATCCCACGCATATCCCGTGATCGTCCCGCGTTCCGAGGTGGACTCGGCGGCCGACACGACCACATGCAGCGGTGCCTCGCCCGTCGTGGACGAGACCGAAATCCGCGCCGTGACGCCCGATTGAAAACGTGCGGACGGGTCGAGCGGACATCCGCCCGCTATCACGACCGCCGACAGGCCGACCAGGATGATGCGTCTCACGTCCCTGACTCCCCGGCCGGCGCAGACCCGCTGCGCTCCCGTGGCCCACGCCCCGGCAGCCTCCGAGCCGTCTCTCGCCGACCGTCTGCATTATAAGGCCGGCCAGGAGTCGGCCCAGCCCGTGAGCCGCCCAGCCCACGCACGATCGCGGGGAATCTCTCGGCAAGTGACGCGGGCTGCCTGCCCGGAACGGGCGCCGGCGCGCATCGCCATGCCTGCCCGCCGGCGCCGTGTGCCCCCACATCCCCCCGCAGTCGAAAAAGCCCCTCCGGAGAGCTCCTTCCGGCTCCCGTGCTCACGCTCAGCGCCGGCGAAGAAGCGCCAACGCGCCGATCGCCAGCAGCCCGATGGACGCCGGTTCGGGCGTAATCACAAACGCCATATCGAGCGATTCGAACGTGACCGGGTCTTCCAGCGGCTGCCAAGCCCCGCCGAGGTCCGACCATACCGCGTCATCTTCCCAGTGGTC
>JALSRY010000404.1 GCA_026984555.1 Phycisphaerae bacterium | reverse complement strand
GAGGCGGCCGGCCGCCTGCGCCACGAAGACTGCGTCGTCGTGCGCGGCGAGGTCGCGGCGCGGCCCGAAGGGCTGGTCAACCCGAACATGAAAACGGGCGCAGTCGAGGTGCTCGTACACGAGCTCGACGTGCTCAGCCGCTCCGAAACGCCGAAGTTCGAAATCGCCGAGCAGATCGACACGAACGAGGAGCTGCGTCTGCGTTACCGTTACCTCGACCTGCGCCGGCCGCCGCTGCAACGGGCGCTGATGCTGCGACACCGCGTGACCAAGACGATCCGCGATTATTTCGAGGAGCACGGCTTCATCGAGATCGAGACACCGTTTCTGACCAAGAGCACGCCGGAGGGCGCCCGCGACTATCTCGTCCCCTCCCGCATCCAGCGCGGCTCGTTTTACGCGCTGCCCCAATCGCCGCAGCTCTTCAAGCAATTGCTGATGATGAGCGGTTTTGACCGCTACATGCAGATCGTGCGGTGTTTTCGGGATGAAGACCTCCGGGCCGACCGCCAACCCGAGTTCACGCAACTCGATGTCGAAATGTCCTTCGTCCAGCCCGAAGACGTCATGACGGTGATCGAAGGCTGCCTGGCCCGCATCATGCGGACAATCCACGGCATCGACATAACGACGCCGTTTACCCGCATGACCTATCAGCAGGCGATGGACGACTACGGCATCGACCGACCCGACACCCGCTACGACCTGCGGATCAAGGATGTGGGCACGATCGCGGCGGCGACCGGCTTCCGTGTCTTCACCGAGCCGCTCGAAGCCGGCGGCACGGTCCGCTGCATCCGCGTGCCCGGCGGGGCGAAGATGACCCGCAAACAAACCGACACGCTGGCGGAAGACCTCAAGGGTATCGGCGCCGGCGGGCTGCCGCTGGTCAAGGTCGTCGCTGGTGACGACGGCAAACCCGCGTTCCAGACCGGCATCGCCAAGTTCTTCAACCCGCAGTCTACGGCCGAGCTGGCCGCGGCGACCGGGGCCGAGCCGGGCGACATCATTTTCTTCGCCGCGGACACCGTGGCCAACGTCTGCAAGTACCTGGCGTGGCTGCGCGAAGTCGTCGCGCAGCAAATGGGGCTGATCCCCGAAGGCCAGTGGAACTTCCTGTGGGTAACCGATTTCCCCATGTTCCACTACGAACCCGAGGAGGATCGCTACTACGCGATGCACCACCCCTTCACCGCCCCGCGCGACGAGGACATCCCCCTGCTCGAGTCCGAACCCCAGCGCTGCCGGGCCAAGGCCTACGACGTCGTCCTCAACGGAATCGAGCTCGGCGGCGGCAGCGTCCGTATCCACCGCGCCGACGTACAGCAGCAGGTGTTCAAACTGCTCAAGCTCACCCCCGAAGAGCAACAGCTCAAGTTCGGCTTCCTGCTCGAAGCGCTCAGGTATGGCCCGCCGCCGCATGGCGGGATCGCGCTGGGGCTCGACCGCATGGTGATGCTGCTGTGTGGGCTGGACAACATCCGCGATACCATCTCGTTTCCGAAAACCCAACGGGCGTATTGTCCGCTCACCGAGGCTCCCTCTCCGGTCGCCGCCGAACAGCTCGACGAGCTTGGCTTGCGGATCGTCGCAGCAGAGGACTGACCCCGCTACCGCGCGTGCCCGGCCCGCCGCGCAGCAAGCCCGGCATCGGACAACCAGCACACCCAGGCCCTGTCGCGATATCGCGATGATGGCCGGTTCCCCTCCAACCCCCCGGCGCGTTATACTGCTTCCTGTCGGGCCGCTTGAAATGCCTCCTCACCATTTTCGCCGGGGAATCTGCCGTGGGCACGCGAACCACCGCCAGGGGAAGCCCGGGACGCCGCACGATTCGCGAGGGGATTCGTGCCCTTCTGCGGCTGTGCAACAATCCGCTCAGCTTCTTCGGACTGTTCATCGTCACGATGTCTCTCCTGCTGGCGGTGACGTTCCTGCTGTTTGCGGTCGTGACGGGCAAGAGCAACCGCTATCTCGACGTGGTCGGTTTCCTGGTTCTGCCCGGCGTGTTCGTCACCGGGCTGGGGATCGTTCCGCTCGGCGTGATCTGGGCCCACCTTCGGCAGCGTCGCGGGCTGGAAGGCGTCCCCCGCCGACTGCGGATCGACCTCGCCGACGCGCGGACGCGCGGGGCGGTCGCGATTTTTCTGGGGGTGACGTTTTTCCTCGTGTTGCCGACGCTCGCGGTGCTCAGCTACGAAGGCTACAGCTTCACCGAATCGACCGAGTTCTGCGCGACGGTGTGCCACACGGTCATGCAGCCCGAAGGCACCGCGCATGCCGGCTCGCCCCACGCGCGGGTTACCTGTGCCCAATGCCACATCGGCGAAGGCGCCGGATGGTTCGTCAAATCCAAGCTCTCCGGTCTGCGACAGGTGTGGGCCGTCTGGACCGACTCCTACTCGCGCCCCATCCCCCCCGCGATCACCGAGTTGCGGCCGGCGCGCGACACCTGCGAACAATGCCACTGGCCGGCCAAGTTCTTCGGCTCGCAGCTCAAGGAACTCGTGCACTTCTCCCCCGATGAACACAACACCCGCCGCGTCGTCCGCCTCCTGCTCAAGACCGGCGGCGCCGATACCGCCAACGGCCGCGTCGGCGGCATCCACATGCACATGCTCGTTTCCGGCAAGATC
>JALSRY010000403.1 GCA_026984555.1 Phycisphaerae bacterium | reverse complement strand
GTCCGCACGATCGACGAAGCGATCTCGTCGTTTTTCCGCGGGCGGTTGCTGGTGTGCCTGGCGCTGGGGGTCATCACGGGGGTGGGTTGGTTGTTCGTGAGCCTGGGCGGGTATCCCGTGCCGTACAACCTGGCCCTGGGATTCCTGGTGGGTTTGGCAAACTTGATTCCCTTCCTGTCCCTGGTCGTGCTGCCGCCCGTACTGCTGCTGACATACGTCGAGGCGCAGCATGTCGGGGCCAACTGGGCGGTGGCAATCACGCTGGTGGTTGCGGTGTACCTGGTGGCGCAGGCGGTCGAGGCGTTTGTGCTCACCCCGACGATCCAGGCCAAGACCTCCGGGCTGCACCCCGTGACCAACGTCGTGGCGCTGCTGATCGGGGCGGAGGTGGCGGGCTTTCTCGGTCTGTTGCTGGCGATTCCGATCGCCAGTACGCTTAAATCGCTGGCCAACGAATACCTGATGCCGGAGATACGCCGCCTGGCCGGCATCGAGCCCGCGGCCGAATCGCCCACCCCTGCGCCGCCGGTCAAGAACCCACCGGCGCCGCCGGAGAACCACGCATGAACGCAAAACCAGCCACCAGCACACCCGACGACGATGGGCGTCCCTTCGGGAGTCGGCCGGGCCGTTCCTGGATGCCGGTGTATTTCTGGGGTGTGTTGTACCTCGTGTGGTTCGGCGTCTTGCTTTGGATGGCCATCGCACACGTGGGCAAGTAAGCCGGAACGTCTTTTTCAGGCCGCTGTGGGCGGCGGGCGGGCGCGCCGATGACCCTCGTCGATCTTGCAGCCCTCGACAACCTGCCACCGATCGAGCCCGATCCGGCCGTCCGGACGAGCAACCTCGCGGCGCTGCGGGCGGCATCTCCGGCACTCGCCGATCAGCTCGTGTCCGTCGTGATCCCCCCAGATTGGAAACTGGTCCGCACGCTCGACGACTGGCCGACCTGGCGGATCGAACAACCCGACGTCCCTCCCGCCTGGCCCGGCGGATCGGCCACCCCCACGGTGCGCGCAACGGCACTGCTCGATTTCGAAACCCTCCGTGGCAAGAACCCCGCGCTGGCCGGCGTCGGGGCCGGAGCCACGCTCGATCGGCTGCTCAAAACCCTCTCCCCACGCCAGGCGGTATTCGTGTTCGAATCCGACCCCGTGCGCCTGGCCGCCGTGCTACACGTCGTAGACGTGTCCGCGGCGCTGGCGGCGGGGCGGTGCATCCTCCTGCCAGGGGGCAGCGAGCAGGCCACGCTGGAAGACTTGCTCACGCGACGCCCGGGGCTGCTGCCGCCCGGCTCGATCATTGCATTGCCGGGAGTCGCGCCCGAACGCCTCGGACGTATCCGGTCGGTGTGCGAGACCGTGGCCCGCGGTGTTTCCGCACAGCGGCACGCCCGCCTGAAGGCCCTGGCGGAATCGTCTGGGCGGAACCAGCCGGCGGCGGACCGGGCGTGCCTGGCGGTCCTCGCGCTGACCGACACACCAACGCATCACGATCTGGCCGAAACGGTACATGAGGCCGCACACGGGCTCGGCTGGGAAACCGTCTGCCGGGTGGCGCGTAGTCCCGACGACGTGTTTCCCCTGCCACATTGCGAGGCCCTGGTCGAGTGTGCCCCGGCACTGACGCTTTCGGTCGGCGCGGACCCCCACGCGCTGCCGGTCCTCCCGCCCGGGCGGCGATGCTGGTGGCACCTCGCGGCGCGCGACGTCCCCGATTCCATCGCGGCGAGTGATACGATGCACCTGGCCGCGACGCCGCGAATTGCGCGCCTGCTGCGCGAAGCGGGTGTGCCGGCGGAACGAATCGCCGATTTCTGGTGGGCTTGTCCGGAGCCGGATCGGCCGGCGAGGCTCGACGGCTCCGGTGCGACGGAGGCGGGCCGCCCGATCGCCAGTGTCGTGATCGTGGGGGACTTGCCCGATGCGTCGGCGGCGGCCTGCGGCGTCGTGCAGCCGACTCATGTACAGCTCTGGTCGGCGGTGCGTGCGCGCGCGGAGGACGCCTGCGCCACGCGTGACATTTACCAACCGGCCGCGTTGCTCCGCCACGCGGAGCGCACGTCGGGTGTGTCGCTGCGCGAGGCGGCGTTACGCCGACAAATGCTGCGAATCGTGGAATACGTATTGATTCCCACCGTGGTGCTGGAAAGAATCTTCAGGTGGTTGGTGCCGCAGGATTGCACCGTGTACGTGTCAGGAGCGGGATGGGAGCGTGTCGTATCGGACACATCGCGGATTCTGACGAACGACCCGCGGGCGTGGCGTGCGCGCGGGCTCTCGCCGAGGGACACCGCGACCGTGTTCGCGGGGCAGACCGATCCGCTCGGCGCGACGTTGCTGGCGGCGGGGGGGGGCGGCTGGCCCATTCTGCTGCACAGCCCGGGATCGGACAGCCTCGCCGGTGCGCTGGGGGGCATCCTCCACCCCGGGCAGCATTTTGTTCCCTTCGCGGGTCGGCGCGACCTGCTCGACGGCTTGGAAACGATGCGGCGCGACCCGGCAGCGGTGCGCAAACGCACCACGCGTCTGCGCGCGTACCTGCACCGCGAGCACCGTATGGCGTCTCGGCTGACAACGTTGGTCCGGTCGCTGGGTCTGAATTGGGCGGAGGGAGCATGACGTGACGCGAAACGATC
>JALSRY010000402.1 GCA_026984555.1 Phycisphaerae bacterium | reverse complement strand
GGGGCGGCGCGTCGGGAACCGGCCGCGTCGAAGCGGGTTTTGCGTAGCTACGGGAAGAAAACAGGGGTAGGGGGCATCCAACCCACGTTCTCACGCCACGCGGCAACGCAACGCGGGGATGCTTGTAACCCTTATCGAGATCCGTATGATGATGCTCGCGGTTCAACATTTCTCGAGCAGTCCCGTCATCGAGCTTACTCCGGTTGTTCGGGGCGACGGAGGCAACCATGCAACGAGCTAGCCGAATCTTTCCCAAGCATAACGTCGCGGGCAAGTCGATGATTGCGGGCATCGCTGTTCTGATGGCACTGGGTGTCGGCGTGACAGGTTGCACGCTCAACCGCAAGGCCCAGCGCGACCTCACCAGCGCCTTGCAGGACTACGCCCGCCGACGGAATACGCAGGCCGGGGCGTACGCGCGTGGTGGGAACGCCGCGGCGGCGGGCCCGGCCCGTTCCACGGCGACGACCCAGCCCGCGGCCGCGGCCGGCCAGCCGCGGACGCTGGAGGATTACATCCGGCTGGCGCTCGAGCAGAATCCGGAAATCCGGGCGGCCGAGCAAGCGGCCCGCGCCTTGGCCGAGCGGGTGCCCCAGGTGACCGCGCTGCGCGACCCGGTTCTCAAGATGAAGGTGATGCCCGAGCCGGTTCGGACGGCGGAGGGAGACAACTACTTCGTGCTGGGCATCCAGCAGAAACTGCCGATTCCGCAGAAACTCACTCGTCGCGGGGCGGCGGCGTTGGCGCAGATGCGCGCGGCGCTCGAACAGTACCGCGCGGTGCGGCTGCGGGTGATCGCCGACGTGAAGCGGGCGTATTACCGCCTGTACGTGGTGGATCGCACGATCGAGATCGAGACGGCCAACCGCGACTTGCTACGTGGACTGATCGACGCCGTACAGGCCCAGGTGGCGGTCGGGGGACGCTCGCAGGCCGACCTGTTGCGGGCGCAGGTCGAGTTCTCGACGCTCGAAAGCCGGCTGATCGAGCTGCGGCGCAGACGTGGTGTATCGGTCGCGATGCTCAACCGTCTGCTCGACCGTGCTCCGCGCGCCCCGGTCGGGCCGACGCCGGAGGTCGAGCCGGAGCATGTCGAACTGGAGGTGCGGCGGCTGCTTGGGGTGGCCGAGGCGCACAACCCGGAGCTGAAGCGGTTGGCACGCGAGATCGAGAGCCGGCGCGCGTCGCTGGAGCTGGCGAAGCTCGGCTCGTGGCCCGACTTCACCTTGGGGTTGGAGTGGATCCAGGTTGATCCGCGTGATGCGTTTCAACCGCCGCCCAACCCCCAGACGGGGATTCGTCCGCCGGCGCCGAAGCTCAGCGAGGAGGGCAGCGACAATTGGGCGATCACGCTCAGTATGAATCTGCCGATCTGGCAGCAGCGCATACGGGCGGCGATTCGCGAAGCGCAGAGTCGGCTGCGGGCGGCGCAACACGACCTGGGGGCGGCGAAAAACCGCGTGCAGTTCCAGGTCCAGGATGCGTTGCTGCGGGTCTACGAGCAGCAGGAGCTGGCCGACCTGTTCGCGCACACGATCATTCCGCAAGCGCGACAGACCTACGAAGTGTCGCGGGCGGCGTACACCGCGGGCCGCGGTGATTTTCTGACCGTGATCGACAACTGGCAAAAATGGCTCGCGTTCTCGATTCAGTATCGCCGGGCGATCGGCGAGACGGAGCGAGCCGTGGCGGATCTCGAGCAGGCTCTGGGGATCAGCCTCGTGGAGGCGAAGAAATGAAGTTGGCTGAGAGGGCAGGCGCCTGTCGCGCGGGTCGGAGCGTCGCGTGGCGTTTCCGGCGGCGGGGGGGCGCGTGGGGTTGGACGATCGTCGTGCTCGTGGCGCTGATCGGAGGGGTGGCGGGCGGGGTGTGGATCGCTACGCACGCCGAGATCCCCTGGCTGTCCCCGGCTACCGCCAAGGCGCCGGCGGCGCCCGTCAAGAGCGAGAGCAAGCAGCTCTACACCTGCGGGATGCACCCGAACGTGATCCAGGATCACCCCGGGGAATGCCCGATCTGCCACATGAAGCTCACGCCGCTCAAGCAGGCCAAGGATTCGGCCGCGCCGGCCGGCGGACCCTCCGAGCGCAAGGTGCTCTACTGGCGGGCGCCGATGGACCCGAGCTACATCTCCGACAAGCCGGGCAAGAGCCCGATGGGGATGGATCTCGTCCCGGTCTACGCCGAGGAGGCGGCGACGGGCAACACGATCCGCATCGACCCGGTCACCGTGCAGAACATGGGGATCCGCACGACGACGGTGCGGCACGGTCCGCTGGTCAAGACGATTCGGACGGTGGGGCGCGTCGATTACGACGAGCAGACCGTCGCGTATATCGACACGAAGTTCGACGGCTGGATCGAAAAGCTCTACGTCGATGAGACCGGCGTGCAGATCGAGAAGGGGCAGCCGTTGTTCGAGGTCTACTCGCCCAAACTCTACGCGGCGCAGGAGGAGTACCTGGCGGCATTGCGCGGGGTGAAGCGGCTCGCGAACAGCCCGCTGAACGAGGCCCGCGAGCAGGCGAGCCAGATGGTCGAGGCCGCCGAGGTGCGCCTGCGCTACTTCGACGTGGACGAGCGGCAGATCGACGAGTTGCGGCGGACGGGGCAGATCAAGAAAACGCTGACAATCCATTCG
>JALSRY010000401.1 GCA_026984555.1 Phycisphaerae bacterium | reverse complement strand
GCAATCCGGGTCGGGGGTATCGTAGTTGATGGTGGGGGGGATGGTGTTGTGTTCGATGGCCTTGACGCACACGACCGCTTCGATGCCGCCGCTGGCGCCGAGCGTGTGGCCGATGGCGCTCTTGGTGCTGCTGATGGCGACCTTGTCGGCGGCGTTGCCAAAAACGGAGTGGACGGCCCGCGTCTCGGCGATGTCGCCGAGCGGGGTACTCGTGCCGTGGGCGTTGATGTAGTCGATATCTTCGGGGTTGATCTGGGCGTCGGCCAAGGCGGCGGCCATCGCGCGCGCCGCCCCCCGGCCTTCGGGGTCGGGCTGGACCATGTCGCCCGCGTCCCCCGTGCCGCCGAAGCCGACCACCTCGGCGTACACCCGCGCGTCGCGGGCCCGTGCGTGTTCGAGCTCCTCGAAAATGAGCACGCCGGCGCCCTCGCTCAGCACGAAACCGTCGCGATGCTTATCGAACGGCCGGGAGGCGTGTTGCGGGTCGTCGTTGCGCGTGCTGATGGCTTTCATGGCGGCGAACGCGGAGAGCCCCAGCGGCGTGAGTGCCGCCTCGGAGCCGCCCGTGATCATCACGTCCATCCCCCCCTTGCGAATCGCGTTGAGCGCATCGCCCATCGCGTGTCCCGCCGAGGCACACGCCGTCGCAACGGCTGTATTGATACCCTGGAAATTGAACTCGATCGACACATGGCCGGCGCCGGCGTTGGCCATGAGTTTGGGAATCGTGAACGCGGACACGCGCCCGGGGCCTTTCGCCAGCAGACGCTTGTGCTGCACTTCCAGCTCGTGCAGCCCGCCGATCCCGCTCCCGAGGATTACACCGGCCCGCTGCGGCTCGAAACCATCGCGACCCAGCCCGCTGTCCTGCATCGCCATTTTCGCCGCTGCAAAGGCGAACTGGGCGAAACGGTCCATGCGTTTGATGGCGCGGTGTTCGATGAAATCGCCGGGCTCGAAGTCGTTGCATTCCCCGCCCATTTGCGAATCGAACGGCTCGGGATCGAACCGTTGGATACGGTCGATACCCGTGCGGCCCGCGATCAGCCCATCCCACAACGCGGCAACGGACACGCCCAAGGGGGTCACAGCCCCCACCCCGGTCACAACAACCCGACGACGTTCACTCATGGACTTGGACCCGGACGGCGGCTAGTTCTTGTCGAGGTGGTCTTTGATGTAGTCGATCGCCATCCCGACGGTCTGGATCTTCTCCGCTTCTTCGTCCGGGATGCTGATCTCAAACTCCTCCTCGAACTCCATGATCAGCTCGACGGTGTCGAGCGAGTCGGCGTTCAGGTCGTTGATGAACGACGTGTCGCGGGTGATCTCGTCTTCCGCCACGCCCATCTGCTCGGCGACAATCTTCTTGACCTTGCTTTCGATCTCAGCGATTTCAGGCACGTGCCGTTCCTCCATTGGGGGACAACCGGGATGGTTCGGCCGATCTTCCGCAGCCACGCTTGCCCGCGACGTTCGACCACGATCCGCGGGCGAAAACCAGACTTGCCGCTCGGAACTTCGCCCGGTCTCCTCGCACACAAAACAAAGCGATTCGGCCGCCCGCCGAATCGGGACGGATAGTAAACCATCCGCTCGGCGTTGCCAACCCCCCCGGCTCGCTTCGGTCGGCTGTTCTTGCCGGCGGCTGGGCGCCACCGCCCACCCGAATCCCGCTCTTGCCCGATGCCCCGCCAGCCGCCTGGGCCGGGCCACGTGGACCGCGGTCAGGGTGTCTCGCCCTTTTCCCGCAACAACTGGCGCAACAGCGCCAAGGCCTGATCACGCGTGCGAATCCGCTCGTCGAGCTGGGCGGTATAGAGCGCGTCGAGCACCTGGGCGTACACCGGCCCCGGCGGGACGCCCGCCGCCAGCAGGTCTTCCCCGCTTACGAGCGGCGGGGGCTGGATCGCCGCGCGCGGGATCGAGGCGATGCGCCGGGCCAGCGCGGCGCGCCGTTGGTCGCCGTCGGGAAAGTCGTCGTAGCGAACTTCCGCCCAGGTGCGTAGATCGCCGAACGCCGCATGTGCCATCAGGCGCTTGAGTTGCGCCAGCGTGGGCGTCTCGGGGTCGTCCAGGTCGCGCTGGTGCGCGATGAGCCACACGAGGCGGTCGCGCTGATCGTTCGAGCACGCCAGCGCGCGGCACATGGAAGCCGCCTCGCCGGTCGATCGGTCCGCCAGCAGCACCGCGAGCGGCAGCTCGAACGAGCACGCCGCCGGCAACGCCGCGAGCACCCGCTGTGCCGTGGCGAGCTGTTCTTGCGACCAGCGCGCCCCCGCCCACAGGTACGCGAGCAGCCCCGTCTCTTCCAGCAACGCGACCCCCCGGTGGCGATTGGTGTGCCGGAGGATTCGTTCGAGCTCTTCGCGGATCCGCTCGGCGGCGACCCGACGCAGGTCGGCGGCGTGGGCGCGGATCGCTTCGAGCGTCTGCGTTTCGATCGTGAACCCGAGCCGGGCGGCGAAACGAACCGCCCGCAGCAGCCGCAGGTGATCTTCGGCGAAGCGCCGGGCCGGGTCGCCGATCGCCCGGATCAACGCCGCCCGCAGATCGGCCTGACCGCCCACGTAGTCGATCAGCTCGCCGGCCAGCGGATCGAGAAACATCCCGTTGATCGTGAAATCGCGGCGATACGCGTCGT
>JALSRY010000400.1 GCA_026984555.1 Phycisphaerae bacterium | reverse complement strand
CCTGCCCCCCCAAGAGCAAGCCGCACCCCTTGATAACACGGGCCGACACGGCCGTAAAGGCACCCGGATACGCCACCGGCCAGGCGAACCGGGCGGGCGCTGCGATTGGTCCGGCGGCAGAATCCCGTATAATGCGGGCATGTTCGATTCCGTCCCGGCGCGCAAGGCGCGAGCGCTATCCGTGACATTGACGATCCTGGCGGTTCCGCTGGTGCTGCCGGCCTGCTCTCCGGGAGCCCGCGCGCGCGCGGAGGCGCAATCGCTCTATCCGCTCGACCGCGCTCGCGCCGCCGTCCAGTTGGCTGAAGCCGGCGATTGTCGTGGGGTGGACGTGCTGATCAACCTTCTGGACGACGATTGTGACGCGGTCCGCATGTACGCCGCCGTGGCATTGGAGCGCCTGTGCGGGCGGTCGTTCGGCTACCGCTATTACGATCCGCCGGCAAAACGCGAGCAGGCCATCGCGCGTTGGCGACTGGCCCGGCAGCGGGGCGAGCTGCACCTGTCCGCGGGGCATCGGGGCGCGGCTCGGGCATCCGGTGTCCCCGCCGCCACCGATGACGCCGAGACCGTTCGATGAGTGAGTCCGCCGAGCTGAATCTTGAAATCACGAGTGATCCGGGCGAGCTGGCGCAGGTGCGTGAGGCGATCCGCAAATGGGCCATCGTCCAGCAGTGGTCGGACACGGAGGTGGCGGACATCGTGCTGGCCGCGGATGAAGCCCTCAGCAACGTCATCCGGCACGGCTATGACGGCGAGCCCGGCCACCCGATCGAAATCCACGTGCGGGCGCTGGCCGACGACCGCGTGGGATCCGGGCTTGAAATCGTCGTGCGCGACTACGGCAAGCAGGTACCCCTCGACCAGATCTGCGGGCGCGATCTCGACGACATCCGGCCGGGCGGGCTCGGTGTTCACATCATCCACAGTGTCATGTCGGAAGTGAAATACGAGCACGCTCCGGGTGGCGGAATGCGCCTCGTTATGCGAAAGTACCGCGCGTCCACGTCTGCGTCACCAGACGCTCGACCGGAGGAACCATGAGCAACAGCCCGCACCAACTCGGCGTCAGCGTGCGACGCGATCCCGACGCCACCATCGTCACCCTCGCGGGCGAGGTGGATTTGCGCACCTCCCCGCAACTGCGTAATACGCTTCACGAACTGCTCGAAAACCGACCGCCCCGGATCATCATCGACCTGTCCGACGTATCGTATGTCGATTCTTCGGGGGTCGGCACGATCGTGGAGCTCAAACGCCGGGCGATGCGCAGCGGCAGCGACGTGATCCTGGTGGGCTTGCAGACCCGCGTGCGCAGCGTGTTCGAGATCACCCGGTTGGACAAGTTTTTCACGATCGCCAAGGACATTGACGAGGCCCGCAAGGTGTGAGCCAGTCCCCCGACACATCCCCTCCGGCGTTGTGGGAGCGCATCCCGGCCTCGATCGGTGCCGCCGTGCGCGGAATGTTTCGCACACTCTACGGGGCGGTCGTGTACGTCGGCGGGCTGACCGGCCTGCTGGGGGGGGTGCTGGCCCGCGTGGGACGGTCGCTGACCGGTCGGCGTGAGCGTGTCCGGCTCGAAACCCTCGCCGAACAAAGCTACCGCTTCGGGGTGCGCAGCATTCCGGTCGTTGTGCTGGTACAGGTGTTCATCGGGGTGATCCTGTCGCTGAACCTCGCCCCGACGCTCCAGACCTACGGACAACTCGAACAAATCGCGACGGTCGTGGCGATTGCGATTCTGCGCGAGCTGGGGCCGCTGATTACCGCCATCCTGCTCAGCGGGTTCGCGGGGGCCTCGATCGCCGCCGAGCTGGGCGCGATGGTCGAGGGCGAGGAGATCAAGGCCTTGCGGGCCCACGCGCTCGACCCGATCCGGTTTCTCGTCGTCCCGCGGGTCATCGCCACCACGCTCATGCTGGTCGGCTTGTCGATCCTCGCGGATGTGGTCGGCGTGCTCGGGGGCATGCTCACGGGCGTGTTCATCCTCGGCATCAGCCCGGAGGTCTACCTCGACATCACCGCCGACGCTGTCGGCTTGGGCGATTATCTCACCGGCCTGAGCAAATCGCTCGTGTTCGGGATCATCATCGCGGCCCTGGCCTGCTACGAGGGGCTCCACGTGCGGGGCGGCGCGGAAGGCGTCGGGCGCGCTACGACCACGACCGTCGTCAAGTGCATCGTGATGCTGATCGGGGCCGACATGATCTTCACCGCCGTCTTTTACGTGCTGGGGTGGTGACGTGCCACGGGTCGCCGGAATCGACGAAGCCGGCTACGGCCCCCTGCTCGGGCCGCTCGTACTGGGGCTGACGCTCTGGGATGTCCCGGCCGATCTCGTTCGCGACGATTTCTGGAAACTGCTGAGTGGCGCGGTGACGCGCACCGCTCGGCGGGGGGAGTGGCGTCTGCCCGTCAACGACTCGAAGACGGTCTTCGACCGCAAGAAAGGACTCCACACCCTCGAACGCACCGTGCTCGCCTTCGCGGCCGCCGCCGGCGCCGACTGCACCCGGCTCGATCGGCTGCTGGGATGGTTGGGCTGTACCGGCGAAGCGGGTTGGACGTTGCCGTGGTACGAGGATTTGGCGCAACCGCTCCCGATCGACACGCGTCACGTCGGTTTCGACGCCATCGCCGA
>JALSRY010000399.1 GCA_026984555.1 Phycisphaerae bacterium | reverse complement strand
CATGTGGCGGCGTATGAGTCGGTAAATGCCCAGGTACGCGAGGAGTGCCACCGCCAACATGCCGCCCGTGGTCGCCAGGAACGCCTGTTCCGCGCCATGTCCCGCAGAATCGCGGACCGCGACCGTCACGGTGCCGAGCGATCGGCCCGTCGCATCGGTGACGGGGGCGGAGGCGGTGGCGGTGGCCACGCTGGTTTCAGCGCTCTGAGGGGTGTCGTTTCTCTGCCAGTGGCAGCGTTCGCGCCCGGCGGCGTCAACCCAGCGGAGCAACGCGACCGATTGTTCGGCGGCGATGGCTCCGAGGGCGTCGGGGTCGGGATCACGGGCCTGCGGCGCCAGCGAGGCGAGGTGGTGCGCGATGGCCCGTGCCGCGATCTGCGCCCGGCCGTGGAGCAGTGCGGCCCGCTGTTGTGCCAGCGTATGCCGGGCGAACAACGTGCAGCCGATAAGAGCGGCCACGAGCAGCCCCGCGAGGCCGAGTCCGACCGCTTCCGGAAACGCACCGCGCAACCATTGTTGCAGCAGTCGGCGAGGCGCCGGCACGCCATCTTGGCCTGCTGATTGCTGTGTCATACTCGCGCACCTTCTCCGGGGACACACTCCGGGTGCCCCGAGTCTCAGTCCACGCATCGGCCGCAGACCGGGCCGACTTGACCAGCGTCCGCCCAAGCTGGTCGGGAGGTGGGTGCGGGGCGGTCGTGGGGAGTGTCCACGTCCGGAAAACAAGCGTTCCGGGCGAGCGCCGGCGTGCCCGGTGACGCGCGCCGGTGGGACGATCGGCGCGCGGAGAAGCCGCCGGCGGTAAGCCGGTCGCGTCCGCGGCGTCCGATGGTTCGCCGATGGTGGAGTCGGGGGCTACTTGAGCAGGTGGGCGTCGGCGGGATGCCGGGGGCCTTCGCGGCCGGTGTATTCGCGGACGTTCTGGAGGGTCCAGATGTTGTCGCCGTCGATACCGGCCCGTGGGGTGGTTACCCAGCGCACGTTGCCGCGCAGGGTGAGGATGTTCTGGCCGGCGCCGCCGTGGGCTCGCGAGTTCATATCGGCGGCGTTGCGCAATCCGAGCGCCTGGAGCAGCGGGATGCCGTTGTCGAACAGCGGGTTGTCGTCGCCGAACACGGGCAGGTTGGGGTTGTTGCGCAGCGTGGGCCGGGTGCCCGCCATGTTCTGGTAGGCGTAGCTGATGTTGCGTGATTCGGGGAAGTCGTCGTAGAAGGCGACCTGGTCATCGGGCATCGGGACGTCGCGGGACGATGGGCAGACAAAAGTTCGGGCGGGCACCTCGCGCGTCCGGAGCAGGACGTAGGCATGCCGGCGGTTGGGTTGGGTGCGCAGCCCGGGGGCGTCCGTGGGTTCCCACGAGACGTTGCGACCCCAGCCCGCAAACGGGAGGCCGTCGTGGTTGGCCATGGCGTAGGCCTGCATACCGCGGCCGATGTTCGCGAGATTCGCCGAGCAGGCGATTCGCCGGCCGCGTTCGCGCATGTGGAGCAGCCCGGGCACCCCGACGCCGACGGCCAGCACGATCATCGCCGCGACGGCGGCGATCTCGCGAATGCCGCCCAAGCGGATGATTCCGACGTTTTCCTGCTCGACCAGTTCGACGAGATGGTCGTGTTCGTCCTCGACGACGCGTGGCGGGGGGCCGGCCGCGGCGACTTTGGCGCAGATCGACTGGGTGAGTGCCGCCGGCGCGTGGGGGGCGTTGCGTCGTTCGGCCTGGAGGGCCGCGAACATCGCCGAAAGGGCCTCGTGCTCGGAAGCCAACGCGGGATCGCGCTCGATTTGCCGCTCGAGTTCGGCCTGCTCCCCGGGCGAGAGGCGTCCGAGGTGCATTTCGAGCAGGCGCGAATCCGTGTTGTGATCTGCGTGGTCAGCCATGCTTACGCTTTCCTTTCCCGCTCAACGACTGTTTCGTCCGCCATGTGCTCCTGCCACAGTTTCGCAAAGTGTCGGACGGCGCTGTGCAGCCGCGACTTCACTGTTCCGACCGGCACGCCGAGAATCTGGGCGATCTCGGCGTAGGGGAGCTGCTGGAAGTACCCCAGCGTCAGTATCAGCCGGAGGTGCTCGGGCAGCTCGTCGAGCACCCGCCGAACGGTCTGTCGGCGTTCTTCGGCTTCGACCGTCTCGTCGAGCGGCGGCAGATCGGCCTCGATGTTTTGCGAGGGAGCGTTGCCGTCGCTGTTGCCGAGGGCGGCGTCGAGCGAGTACGTCGGCCGACGACCGCGAGCACGCATGTAGTCGCGGGCCTTGTTGGCCGCGATCGTGTAGAGCCAAGGGCGAAAACTTCGCCGCGGATCGAACGTGCGGGCCGCCAGGTGGACCTGCATGAAGGTTTCCTGGAGCAGGTCGTCGGCGACGGTCTTGTTGCCCGCGAAACGGCAAAGGAATCCATACACTTCGTCCGCGTACCGAGCGACGAGGTTGTCGAAAGCACCCTGTACGCCGGCGATATGGTCCGCCAGGAGTTGCTCGTCGCTCTTCGGTTCCACTGTCTCTGCCTTCTGGTACGTCGGGTCGTCGTGCGGGTTCGCCCGGATCGCGAAAAGTCCGCGGGAAACGGCGAGCGGGGCCGCACCGAGGTTATCGGAAGTTTGGGCCGGCGCGTCGATCCGGTAAGTATAGTATCAATCGGCGTTAATCGC
>JALSRY010000398.1 GCA_026984555.1 Phycisphaerae bacterium | reverse complement strand
AACGCCAGCGGGTGCAGAAAGACGTTCCACACGCCCGAGGCCGCTTGCTGGTTCACGATGACTTCGAGTCGCAGGGTGCCCGCGACCAGCAGGATCACCAGCAACGCCAGTCCCAGCGGAACCTCGTAGCTGACCATCTGGGCCGCGGCCCGCATCCCGCCGAAGAACGAGTACTTGTTGTTGCTGGCCCAGCCGCCCAATACCACGCCGTAGACCGCCAGCCCACTCACGGCGAGGATGTAGAGGATTCCCATGTCGATGCTGGCGACCTGGGTGGTGACGGTGGCGTCGCCGGCCATCCACGGCCAGTGGATTTCTCCGGCCCAGGGGATCACGGCGAAGCCGATATACGCCAGCACGAACGCGATCACCGGAGCCAGGAGAAACACGGGCTTCTCGACGCGCGCCGGGGTGATGTCCTCCTTGAGCAGGAACTTGAGCCCGTCGGCCAGCGGCTGGACCAGTCCCCAGAATCCCACGCGGTTGGGGCCCTTGCGGTCCTGGGCGAAGGCGGCGATCTTCCGCTCCGCCAGCGTCGCGATTCCGCATACGCTGATGATCAGCACGAACGAGATCGCCATCATCACGATTGCGAACGCGAACTGCGACGCCAGCAGCTCCCTGATTTGTTCACCCCACACGCCCCATATCACCGCTACGACCACCACGAGCAACACCACCGCCGCCGCCATGATCGTCATGAACGTCGTCGGCTTGCGCAGTACGCGGTCCACCACCGTCGGCGTCTTGTCGTGGGGGTCAAAGTTCAGCAGCATGCTCACCACGCGTCTCCTGCACGATGATTCGTCGATCGCCCGCGGGTCGGCGCCCGCGGCCCGGGCGCCGGGCCCGTGGTCAATGCGCGTATTTCGGCATCTCCGGCGGTTCGTACACCTCGGCAAAGGCCGGGATCGCCGCCGCCATCTCCGCCCGCACGTTCGCAGCCCGGAACAGGCCACGCCGGCCGGTTAGCTCGAACAGGAACTGCCCGTCAGCTTTCACGCCGTCCAGTGGAACAATCGCCCGCTCGAAGGGCTGCACGAGCCCGTCGCAATTCATGAACGACCCTTCGCGTTCGGCGAAACTCGCCGCGGGAATCTGCACCACCGCCGACTTGTCGAGCAGCGTCGGGAACAAATCGTGCACAATCAGCACATCGAACCCGGATAGAGCCTTGGCGGCGTCCTTGCCCACCCACTTAGCGTCAGGATAACCACCCGTGACATAAGCCACGCGGAATCGCCCCTCGCCCGCGGCGGTGAGAAAGTCCGCGAAGGTCTGCGTCGGGCCGCCAAAATGCGCCAGGATCGTTTCGATCCCACGCCGATTCGGGCATTTCTCCGCCTTGATGACGAACCCGCCCGGGAAGGTGCGGTCCTCGCCTTCGACCGGGATGACCCCCTGGACGAGCGTGGCCTGCGGAGCCAGTTGCCGAATGAACTTCGCCAGCAACCACGCCTCTTCGCAACTCATCATCGGGCTGAGCACCGCCGCGACGTCCGCCCCGCCTTCCGCCTCGCTCGCGTCCTCGATCCGGAACCGCACCACCGCCGGCAGATCCTCCCAGCCGGCACGCTCCCACTGCGCTCCCCGGCGGACGCGCGGCGTGTGGAGGCGCTCGCCGCTGGTGATGTACTTCCATCCGAACCGGGCTTCGTCGGAAATCCACCAATCGTTGACCTTCGGGTTGAACCGGGGGCGGATTCTGTGCACTCCCTGGTTGTTGCAGTCGATCCAGATGTTCTGCCCGCGGCTGTCCGCGGGGCTGATCGACTTGACCGACTGGAGGAACCAGGTGCGTTGCTTGAACAGGAAATCCTTGTCGAGCAACGCACCGACCGGGCAGAGGTCCACGACGTTGCCCTGGAGTTCGTTGTCCAGCGGAACGCCGGGAAATACATCGATCTCGTTGCGACTGCCGCGGTTGGCGATGCGCAGCTCGCCCGTGCCGGCGATCTCGTCACAGAAGCGGACGCACCGCTTGCATAGCACGCACCGGTCGGCGTACAGCAGCGTATGCGGGCCGAGGTCTTTCTTGGGGTTCTTGTGCTTGTCCTCGACCATCCGCGACGTGGGCGTGCCGAAAGCTTCGCTGTAGTCCTGGAGGTAGCACTCGCCGGCCTTGTCGCAGACCGGACAGTCGAGCGGATGGTTGATGAGGTAGTATTCCATCGCGTGCTGCCGGGCGCTGCGCACTTTCTCCGAATCGAAACGCACCTCCAGCCCGTCGCGCACCGGCGTATGGCAAGAGGGAAAGAGCTTGGGCGCCCAGCCCAGCTCTTTCGTCTGCGGGTGCGGCATCTTCATTTCCATCAGGCACAGCCGGCAACTGGCCACCACCTTGAGGCCGGGGTGGTAGCAGTAGTGCGGCACGTTCCAGCCGGCTTCCAACGCCGCCTGGAGCACCGAAACGCCGTCGCGACATTCGACCTGCTGACCGTCGATCGTGATCGTAGGCATAGCGTTACCGTCGCTCCTGCATCGTGCCGCCGAGGTGGGCCGTCGCGCGTCCCTCCAGGATCGGCAATTCGTACGCCGCGGGGTTGACCTGTTTGATCCAGCGTTCGGGAGCGTCGGGCGGCTGATCGGCGATGTGCCGCTCGAACTCCGCCCGGAATTTCTGGACCAGTGTTCGAATCGGCCAGGCCGCCCC
>JALSRY010000397.1 GCA_026984555.1 Phycisphaerae bacterium | reverse complement strand
CGACGTCACGCACGCGTACTACGTCGGTTGCGGAACCGGCATCGCCGACGCACTCAAGCTGCGCGGCGTCCTCGTACCGTTCGACACCGCCCGCGACTGGATCATGAAAGCCTGGCAGATACCCAGCGCCCTGGGGCCGACCTTCGAAAAACTGGTCTCCGCCCGCTCACTCAACGCCGTCTACGCCCGCCTCGTCGCAACCCGCCAGCCACAACCGCCGGCGATCGAGCACGACGCGGCAGCGCGCCTCGTCTTCCCCGAGCAACACGCCGCCCGCGGCAACCCGCTGGCCGTCGCCTGGATCGGGGCCGCGGCACTCGTGCTCGCCGAACTCGTCTTCGAACGCCTCGATACGGTCTACCACGGCCGGGCAGCCGCACCCCATCGCGGACCCGCTTACGCCCGGCTCCAACGCGACCACCCTTACCGCGGCACCATCCTCGACCGCGTCGTCATCGGCCAACGACTCGGCCAGATCTACGCGGACCCGGCCCTGCGCGGCGGCCTGGCCGACCACTTCGACCGCTACCTGGCGGCGCTGATCGCCACGTTGGGCAGCGCGGACATGACGCGGGCCTACCTGGATACAGAGCGTAACTTGCGGGCGGGATTCGTGCGGGCATCGAAACTGCGGGCCGCTCCGGCGCTCGGAGCGGCGGTGGCCGCCGTCGCCAACGCCACGGGATGAATCAACATGACACGCCGAAAACCCAAACGAACCTCCCGGCGGCACCGATCGCCGGTCGCTCCTGCGATCCTCGTCACCGTGCTGACCGTCGCGGTCGCAGCGCTGGCCTTTTACGCCTGGAAAACCCGGCCCGCGCATCCCCCCGCACCGGGACCGAACGAGCAGGTGACGGCATCCCGACCCGCCGCCGCCACCGCCGCCCGTTCCGGCGGACCTCCGGCCGCCGAGCCCATCGCCGCCCCGGGTTCACTCGCCGGCATGAACGTGCTGCTGCTTACGCTCGACACCACCCGAGCGGACCACCTCCATTGTTACGGCCGCGAGAACATCGCCACCCCCACGCTCGATCGACTCGCCGACCAAGGCATCCTGTTCCTCCACGCCACCGCCGCCGCCCCAACCACCGTGCCCGCCCATTCCTCCATCCTCACCGGACTCTACCCGGCACACCACGGCGTCCGCGTCAACGGCGCCTTTCGGCTTCCCGACAAGCTCCACACCCTCGCCGAAATGTTGCGCGACGCCGGGTATCAAACCGCCGCCGTCATCTCCGCTTTCGTGCTCGATCGCCAGTTCGGCCTCGCCCAGGGGTTCCAGCGTTACGACGACGACCTCTCCAAAGCACCCGAACCCATCAACCGGCACTACCGCGAATGGACGGCGGACCACACCACCAACCGGGCCTGTGCCCAGTTGCGCCGACTCGCAAACCAGCGGTTCTTCCTCTGGGTCCACTATTTCGACCCCCACCGCGAATACCAGCCGCCCGAACCCTACCGCCATACCTACGCCCAAAACCTCTACGACGGCGAAATCGCCTTCATGGACACCCAGATCGGCCTTTTGATCGACACCCTCCGCGAACTCGGCCTCGACAAGCGAACCCTCGTGGTCGTCGTCGGCGACCACGGCGAGAGCCTCGGCGCCCACGGCGAAGCAACCCACGGATACCTCGTCTACCAGCCCACGCTCCACGTCCCCCTCATCATGTCCTGCCCGGGACACCTCGCCCCCGGCCGCCGGTTCGCTCCCCGCGTCAGCCAGGTGGACATCGTCCCCACCGTGCTCGGGCTGCTCGGCATCAGGAAACCGACAACCTTCGACGGAACCGACCTCACCACCGCCCTGCCCGCCCGCAGACCATTGCTGTTCGAGACGTTGCACGGCGCGCTCACCTTCGGCTGGGCCCCCCTCGCCGGCACTTTCATCGATTCCCTCAAGTACATCGACGGCCCCCATCCCGAACTCTACGACCTCACCCGCGACCCGCTCGAACAACACAACCTGTGCGACACCCGCCCCGATGACGCCCGCCGACTCGCCGCCATCGTCGCGCAGACCTTCGGCGAACATCTCGCCCGCATCCAGAACGTTCGCCCCAACCTCAGACCCGGCGCCCAGGACCTCCGCAAACTCGAAGCACTCGGCTACGTCGGCGTCGGGAGCGAGACCCCCGCAGACGCCGGCCCCCCACCCGACCCCAAGTCCATGATGGCCGCGCTCGACCGCGCCGAACGCGCCGCCGACCCCGAGCTGCCTCTCGACGAGTCCATCAAACGCTTGCAAGCGGTCGTCAAGGAGTTCCCGAACCTCTACCCAGCCTGGCGATACCTCGGCGATGCCTGCCGGCGCGCCAAGCGCCTCGACGAAGCGGCCGACGCGCTCGAACACTGCCTCAAGCTCCGCTCCGGCCTCCCCGACACCACCTATGCCCTGGCCCTCGTCCGGGCCAATCAGGGACACAAACAACAGGCGATCGAGCTGTGCCGGAAAATCGTCGAACGCTTCCCGGACCACCTGCGGGCCCGCTACCTGCTCGGCACCCTGCTCGCGGCACAGGGCAACTACGCCAGCGCCATCGAACACCTGCGCCGCGCCTTCGAGCTGGACCCCACCTACAAGCAGTGCCTCCCCGACGTCATCGCCGCCTACGCCGCCACCGGCCGCAATACCGAGTTGCTCAAACTG
>JALSRY010000396.1 GCA_026984555.1 Phycisphaerae bacterium | reverse complement strand
GCCTGACGCGGCGCCCCGTTTCCCCGGTCAGGTACCCGTGCCGTAGTTGGCCAACAGGATCGCCAGATCCGAGAGGTTCACGCAGTTGTCACCGTCCAGGTCGGCGGCGGCGTTGTAATTCGCATCGCCGTCACACGTACCGTACGCGGCCAGCAGGATCGCCAGGTCGGACAGGTCCACGTCGCCGTCCCCGTCGATATCCCCCGGAATGCCCTCCTGCGCGACGCACCCGAAGCGCACCGGGCCGGTTTCGACACAGAGGTCATCGAACCAGACATCGAGACCGGAATCGTACCCCCCGCCCAGGTCCGCCCGGGCGTAGGTGGTCTCCGCGGACAGCGCGACGTTCTTCTTGGACAACAAGCCATCCACGTACACGTCGATGTAGTTGCCCTTGTGCACGACCGTGAAGTTGTGCCAGCCGACGGTCCGCAACGGTGCGTCATACTCGTCCAGGTCCACCCAGTTCGGCCCGCCGTTGCCGATCGCGCGGAAGTCGTAGTGGATGTTGTCGGTGTTGTCCCAGCCGAGCATACCGACGTGCATCAGGAACCAGTCCGGCCCGCCGATATGGTTCAGTTCTGCCCACTGCGCGACGACGCCGTTGGGATCCTCCCCGATCGGGTCGTAGATGTTCACGTTGTAAACCACCGGCTCGACGGCCGTCGGGGTCGTCAGCGGAATCGCGTGGTACATGTACGCCGCCCCGACGGGAGCGTCGAGCGACTGCGCACCGCTCGGGCACGTCGCGTTCATGTCGGTCGCCAGCAACACCGCCGGCGAGCCTCCCTGCGTCCACTCGGCTTCGAGCGCCGCCTGGTCGGCATAACTCTCGAAATCGTCGCACAGGATCGTCGTCGGACTGGCGACGGTGACCGTCTCCGGATCGGAAAGCATGCTCGGCGCTCCGCCCACCGTGTAGTACGCCGTCAGCACGTCACCCGCGACCAGCCCACTCACGGGTACGTCCACGCGATCGGCCCCCGCATCGGGCACAGCCGAAAACTCCGTCGCATCGTTCACAACCACGTAGACCGCCTGCGTATTCGGGTCCAGGTCCATCACCAGTACCGACGTATCGCCTTCCGCCGGAGCAGCGTAGAAAACCGGCCGCGCCGTGCCGAACGTCACCGTCACCGGGTCGGAGGGATCGCTCTCGATACCCCCAACCGTCTGCGTCGCCGTGTAGACATCACCCGGAACGGCCGGCGCGATCGTGAACACCACGTCGTCCGGCGTCGAGACGGTCTGCGTCTCCAGCAATCCTCCGTTGACATACAGGCTGACCGCCTCGACGTTGTGCATCAGGTCGGTCACCGTCACGCTCTCGTCGCCGGCCAGGATCGGCGCGACGATCGTCGGGCTGAGCACCGGGTCCGGAACCGGCGCCTCGAACTGGAGCTCGTCGATCGCCAGGTCGATCAGCGTCGCCGAATCCGAAGCCACGTTGGTAATCGCCAGGTGTTCGAGCGTACCGCGGCTGTTCGGCGTGCTCAGGTCGCCGTCTCCCGTGAACCCGGCGATCCCCGCGGTGTGCGGGACACCGTCCACGTACACCGTCCCTGTCGCCAAATCCCATTCCAGACTATAGGCGGTGCTCGAGACCGGCAGCGTAATCGCGGGAATCGGCCGCCGACTCCCGTTCGCGTCGATGAAATAGCCGAAGCGCACCTGATCGTCCCCGGCGGGAGTCGTATCGAGCACGCCGTTGGGCCCCACCGCGATCACCGCGGTTCCCGTCGGCAGCGGCTCGCTCGGATCGTTGTTGATGTCGTAGCCGACCGGGTACACCTGCACATCGTCCCCAGCCGCAGTCGTGTCCACGATCCCGTCCGCACCGGCGATGATGCCGTTCGGAGTCGTGTCTACACCGACCCATTCGATCGTGCCCGACGTACCCCCGTCATAAAGCTGCGGCATGACCACGTCCGTCTCGCGAATCCCCAGGCACAACCCGATCTCGCCTTGGAACAGCTCGCTGCGATTGCTGACCTTGAACCGCACGCGCCCCTCCGTGTGCAGCGACGGATTCGGACGATCCGCACCGAGAAACGTCGTCAGCCGAACCCACGCGTCGGAATCCGCCGGGTCCACCCAGCGAAACTGCACCTCCAACGCCGCGGCCCCCTCCGTCTGAAGCCCCGAGGCTCGGAACGCCGCATCATTGTCATAGGCCCCCGGCGTGTTGGGCACGATGTACCCGCTCGTCGTCACCGAAAACTCGGGAATACGGAACATCTCCTGCGAGGTCGCCGGATCGTCGATCGGTGGCCCGTTGAAACCCACCAATTCCGACGGATACTGCCCCCACGCCGCAGGTAGTGCCAGCAACGTGCCGACCACCCCCAACGCCATCGAGAGTTTTCCGCTGCGCATGCCTTGACCCTCCTCTGGAAATCTCGCGCTCACCCGCGCATAACATGGCCGGAACCAGCCCGCGCCGCCGACATCGCGGCTCTTCGAATCCGGTACGCACCAGTATAACACAGCGCAAGCCCAATCCGACCTCAAAACCACCCCCCCGCGGCGCCTACCCGCGGAGCCGAGCCCGCCCCCGGAACCACGACCGCACCTGCCGCCCCCGCGAGATGCCCCCCGGCATCACCTGCGTTGCTTCTGCGCGATTCGTGAAAGGATTTGGCAGATCGTGTCCGCGTTGCTCGGA
>JALSRY010000395.1 GCA_026984555.1 Phycisphaerae bacterium | reverse complement strand
GAGGAAATCGCCAAGCACCTGCGCAAGGGGCAGCTCATCACGCTCGAATCGACGACCTACCCGGGCACGACGCGCGAGGTGCTCCAGCCGCTGTTCGACACGCGGGGGTTCAAGCTCGATCGAGACTACTTCCTGGCCTATTCACCGGAGCGCGAAGACCCCGGTCGCAAGGACATGACCACGCGGGATATCCCCAAGGTCGTCGGCGGTGCGGGGCCCAACAGCCAGCGCATCGCCGTGGCGCTCTATGACGCGGTCGTCTCGAAGGCGGTTCCCGTATCGAGTTGCGACGTGGCCGAGGCGTGCAAGATCGTCGAAAATGTCTACCGCTGCGTCAACATCGCACTGGTCAACGAGCTCAAGCTGCTGTTCGATCGCATGGGTATCGACGTTTGGGAGGTGATCGAAGCGGCCAAGACCAAGCCGTTCGGGTTTCATCCGTTCTATCCCGGTCCCGGTCTCGGTGGCCACTGCATCCCGATCGACCCGCTGTACCTTTCGTGGAAGGCCCGCGAGTTCGGCTACCCCACGCGGTTTATCGAGCTCGCCGCGGAGATCAACACGCAGATGCCCGAGCATGTGGTCGAGCGCGTCGCGGCCGCGCTCAACGAGCACGGCAAGCCGCTCAAGGGCTCGCGTGTGCTCGTGCTCGGGTTGGCGTACAAGAAGGACGTGGACGACGTGCGCGAGTCGCCCTCGGTCACGCTGATCGAGCTGCTCCAGCAGCGCGGCGCCAAGGTCGCGTATCACGATCCGTTCATCCCTTCCGGCAAGCCGATGCGCGAACACAGCATCGAACACATGCGCAGTGTTCCGTTGACCCCCGGCACTTTGAAAAAAACCGATTGCGTGCTGATCTCGACGGACCACAGCAACGTGGACTACGACATGGTGTGCCGCTACGCCCCGCTCGTCGTGGACACCCGCAACGCCACCGCCAAGAAGAAACGCTCGCGCAAACGCGTCGTCAAGGCTTGACCGGCGGATCTGCCGGGCCTTGCCGTGCGGTCTCGCGCAGGCCGGCGCACGGCGGATACGGTGCATCCCACCCGCGGGGGGGATCGTTGCCTCTGCGGATGGCGGCGGGCGATCGCAGCCACGACGTACCAGTGCGACAACGGTTGTCATGAACGCAGACCTGCGGATGGAAACTAGCGATGGCGTGTTGCGGATCGTGCTCGATCGCCCCGATCGCCGCAACGCCCTTTCGCGGGCGCTGATCGCGAGTCTCGGAGAACAACTCCGCGCGGCCGATCGCGATTCGGCGGTCGGGGTTGCCGTCCTGACCGGGGCTCCGCCGGCGTTCTGCGCCGGGCTCGACCTGGGGGAAGTAGAGTCTGCCTTGGGGGCGACCGGCGATTTCGACACCGGCCCGCTCGCCGATCTCCTCGACTTGATCTGTCGTATCGACCTGCCCGTCGTGGCCGCCGTCAACGGCACGGCGGCCGCCGGTGGCGCCGCGCTGGTCTGCGCTTGCGATTACGCGATCATGGCTGGCTCGGCCACCATCGGTTACCCGGGCATCCGCCGCGGGCTTGTGGCGCCCGTCGTGGTTCCTTCGTTGGTTGCGGCGGTCGGCCCCCGCCGGGCGCGGGCCCTGCTGCTCTCGGGACGCATGCTCTCGGCGGGCGAGGCGCTGGCTGCGGGGTTGTGTGACGAGGTCGTCGCCCATGATGCACTCGTCCGCCGGGCCGACGAACTGGCACGTGATCTGGTAGGGATCGGGCCGGCGGCGCTGGGGGAGACGAAGCGGCTCGTTCGCGAGGTGCGGGTGGAGGGCGATGCAGCGGCCACGGCGCGGTTTCGTCGGGTCTGGCGTGCCGCGCCCCAACCCGGCTACAATGTGCCGCAGGCCAGCGGGGATTTCGAGAGGCGCAGTCCGGCGGCCCGCGGGTCACCGGCGAGGAAACATGCGATGCAGGATCGGATTCGCAAGTACACGGAACTGGGGCAGGCCATCTGGCTCGATTTCATCAGCCGCGATTTGCTGACCAGCGGTAAGCTCCGCGAATGGATCGGTGCCGGGGTGACGGGCATGACCTCGAACCCGTCGATCTTCCAGAAGGCCATCGCCGCCGGCAGCGAGTACGACGCGCAACTCCGCGAACTGGCCCGCGCCGGGCGCAATGCGATGGAGACCTACGAAGCGCTGGTGATCCGCGACATTCAGGACGCCGCCGACCAATTGCGCGGCACCTACGACGAGAGAGCCGGGCGTGACGGTTTTGTGAGTCTCGAGGTCGATCCGCAACTCGCGGACGATACCGACAAGACCATCGCCGAGGCCCGCCGGCTCTTTCAGACGATCGAGCGTCCCAACGTGATGATCAAGGTGCCCGCGACGCCGGCCGGTCTGCCCGCGATTCGCACGCTGATCGCTGAAGGTGTCAACGTCAACGTCACGCTGATCTTCTCGATCGAGATGTACGAACGGGTCATGCAAGCCTACATCGACGGCCTGCGCGCGCGGCTCGACGCGGGTCAGCCTCTCGGGCGGGTGGCGTCGGTCGCCTCGTTCTTCGTCAGCCGCGTGGATACGTTGGTGGACAAGCTGCTGACCGAGCGGCTCGAGGCGGGAGAGATGCAAGTCGCTTCGCTGCGGGGCCAGGCTGCGATCGCCAACGCCAAGATCGCGTACGACCGCTTCCGGCACGTTTTCGGTGGCGACG
>JALSRY010000394.1 GCA_026984555.1 Phycisphaerae bacterium | reverse complement strand
GCCGCGCCTGTTCCGCTCCAGTATCCAGACCACGACCACCAGCGCGGGCGTGCTCTGGCAGTATGTCAGCGAGAAGACCCCCGTCCGCATGCAGCTCGATTACATCGACGTGTTCCTGCATCCACTCGGCGGGAACGAAGCCGACAGCCGCCAGAAAAACCTGACCTTCCAGCTCGAGGGTACCTATAAGTTCAACGACTATCACAACATATCCTGCAATTTGACCCACGACGACGTCCGCGAGCAACCTTTCGGCTTCCAGTACCGCTCCAACGATATCAGCTTCACCCACTACATCGCTTTCGGCGAGGGCCACCGCGCCCGCCTCGAATCCGACCTCAGCTTCTTCCACCAGTCCGGATCGTTCGGCATTCGGCGAACCGACTGGACCGAAACCCTGCGCATCGACCACACCGAACACCTGCGCTCGTGGTACGAGCTGGACGTCACCGACCGAACCCAGGGCAGCATCACCGGCCTGGCCCCCATCGACGAACGCGCCTACCGCCTCACCGGAACCATCGAACACCAGCTCTACGATTCCCTCGTCACCCAAGCCAACGCCTATCTCCACCGCCAACAGTTCAAGACCGGCCCGGATGTCGATCGCTACGGCGGGCAAATCAGTTTCGATTACCGCAAGACCAATCGTTGGGGTGTGTTGCTGGCCGGCTACCGGGCGGGGATCGAGCGTCAGGATCGCCGCGGCGGCAACCAGAACATCGAGGTGCTCGACGAAGAACACACGTTTCACCAGCGCGACCCGATCACGCTCGCGGGCACGAACGTGGATACCGGCTCGATTTTCGTCACCGCCGACGACCGCGTCACCGTCTTTCACCGCGGCCAGGACTTCAGCATCCGCACGGTGGGCGACCGCGTCGAGATCGAGCGCATTCCCTCCGGCCGCATCGCGGACGGCCAGACCGTGCTCATCGACTACAGCTACCAACTGATCGGCAACGTGCGGCTCGACACGACCACACAGAACTTCCGGCTGCGCCAGGATTTCTCGTGCGGGCTTTCGCCCTACTACCGGCTGCGCTGGCAAGACCAGACCATCACGCCCGCCGACACCAGCGGCGCCATCGCGGAAGACATCACGAGCCATGTGCTCGGCGTGGAGTATCGGCGCGGGGCGCTTCGACTCGGCGCCGAATACGAAGATCGCGATTCGACCATCCGCCCGCAGAAGGCTTGGCGGCTGCGTGCCAGCTACAACCACAATTTCAAGTTCGGCGCCTCGGGCAGCCTCGCGGCCCGCTGGTCCGACGTGTCCTATTCGAGTTTCGCCCGCCGGGGGGTCGCCACCGCCGCCCGCGGTGTCAAACTCTTCACCGTCGAAGGTCGTTACCGCCAGCCGATTACGAAGAGCCTGACGGTGGAGGGCTCGCTGCTCTACCGCAAGGGAGAAGACACCTACAGCGGACCGGACGAAGGCGTCGATTTCGATTTTGCGCTGGAGTGGCTCATTCGCCAGACGGAGATTCGCATAAACTACGAGTACAGCCAGTTCGAGGACAATTTCGCGCGCAACGATTCATCGACACTGTACGTCCAGATAAGGCGCAAGTTCTGATGTTTTCCCGTCCCGTCCTCCTGCTTACCGGCGGCCTGTTCCTCGCGTGGTCGGCGGCCGGCTGCGCCCGCCCGGCGGGTCCGATCTTCAACCCGACGCGGACCGATCTCGCCTGGCCCCCGCCGCCGCAACCCGCGCGTATCCGCTACCTCGGCCGGCTCCACTCCGCCGCCGACCTGCACGCAGCCCGCGGACCGCTCGCCGCCCTGGGCGATCTCGCGGTCGGCAAGAAAAAACCGCCCGAGCTCTTCGGGCCACGGGCGGCATGGTGTACGGCCCGCGGCGATATCCTCTGGATCGCCGATCCCGGCGGGCGCTGCCTGCACCGGTTCAACCTCGTCCGGCGGACGTACAAGCGACTGCCGCACGCCGGCGACACCCCCTTCCTCACGCCGGTGGACGTGTGCCAGGGGCCCGACGACTCCTTTTTCGTCTGCGATTCGGAAGCGATCGCCATCTACCGGCTCGATGTCCACACCGGCGCACTGCGCGAGTCGCT
>JALSRY010000393.1 GCA_026984555.1 Phycisphaerae bacterium | reverse complement strand
ACCGGCGTCTCTCCAGCCACACCCGCCACCACCGTCCCCACCGCGACCCGCACGTCGTGTCGCCGGGCGAGTGTCTGCACGCGCATGACACACCGGCCCGCCCGATCCGCCGCAGCGTCGAGAATCGCGTACTGCCGCTCTCCGGTGACGTTCGAGCGCACGCGGCCGTCGATACCGCTGCGGACGCGCAGCGGCGCGTCGTAATCCAGCGGCGTCATGCGAACACGCACATAGGCACGGTGCGCGTGCCGCAGCGACACGAAGCGCTGCATCTCGATGCGGGTGGTGCGCCCGGCCGCGTCGAGGTAGTCGAGCGTATACCCGTAGACCCCCGTGCGCAGATCCAGCCACTGGCGTAAACCAAGCGCCCGGGCCCCCGGCGACTCGGGGCCCGCCGTCGCGGGATCGAGCGGCTCCGGTGCGCGGCGAGCCGCTCCTCGGCGACGCCGGCGCGCCCCGTGCGGCACACGCGGACGAGCCGGCTCGGGCGGACAACGCGCCGGCAACGACACCTCCACGTCATCCACGAACAGCCGCAACAGCAGCGGACTGGGCAGGTTGGCGATCGAAGGGCTCTTGCCGGCGGATTCAAACCACGCGGGATCGAGATAACCGCGCTCGTCGGCCGAAAGCCGCAACGTCCCGAACTGGTCGATCTCGTCGTACACGCCGTGCAGAAGCGTCGTCGGCCAGCGGTCGGAGCGCCACTCGGACAGGTCGCCTTTGAGCGCGAGATAGCCGTTGGTCACGGTGAACACGCTCGCGCAGCGCGCGAGGGTCTCGGCGTCGCAGCGGGTGTTTACAACCGTCCATGGTTCGAGCGTGCTCATCGCGGTCGGTATCCGCCAGGTTCCATGCGTACCGATTTCGACCGGTCGGCGCGCGCCGCGGCGCTCACGGAGCGCACAACAGGTTGTGATCCAGAATCAGCTCGGGCAACCCGCCGTGCACGATGCGCGTGGCGGCCGTGTAATTCTGACGCAGCGTGTCGTGGTTGGGCAAGGCGACCGCACAACCGATGCCCGCGGCCCGCAAGGCGATGATCCCCGGTTCGCTGTCTTCGAGCCCGACGCACGACGGGTACTGCCCGCGCGGGATCGACATCTCCTCCAACGCGAGGCTGTAGAGGTCGCGGTGCGGCTTGAGCCGATGCTCGCAGGCGTCCCCGGCGCTGACGAACGCGTCGAACACGTTGCGAACATCCGCCAGGCGCGCGCCGATTCGCTCGCGGTGCTCCGCCGCCAGCGGCCAGCCCATCACCCGCCGGGCCGTGACCGCGATGACTTCCTTCATCGACACGCGGGCTTCGTAGGGAACCGACGCCGTGACCAGCGCCAGCCGCGCCGGACGCCGCTGGAACCGCCGTGCCAGGCTGACCAGACGCTCGGCGGGATCATCCGCCGGGCCGCGCGCCGCGTCACCGCCCCCGGGAGCCGCCCGCCGCTGGGCTTCGAGCAGTTCTGCCAGCCCGGCCGCCTCGTCGCCCAGCCAACCCTTGGCCAGCGGCAAGAAGACCTCGTACCCCGGCATCGGTTCGATCAGCCCGCGATCCTGCGTGCCCAGCAACCGCTTGGCAAGCTCCCGCCCGCCACCCGTTTCGATCCGGCGCAAGATCGAGTGGTAGCGCATGTAATACACGTCGAGAGCGGCGGCGACCTGCTGGCGGATGTGCTCGGTACGAAAAGCACCCCCGAAACGGCGCAGCCAGGGCGAAACCAGCTCGCCGACATTCTCGTCGTGTACCGTGCCGCTGGCGAGCAAACGCTGAAACGCAACGTCGGCCAACAGCGGCCCGAGCCCGCAGTGTTCGGCATGGCGGCGAACCTCGCGCCGCCGCGACGGGTCGTCCATCACCGCGAGCGTCCAGCAGAGGGCTTCGAAAAACGCCCGGCGCAGGGCGTCGGGGTCCAGCCGGTCGTGGTACCGCTCGACGAGGAACTCGACGTGGCGATAGTTGCTGTTGCCCACGATGTGGGGGTGATCGCGAACCGGATCGAGCCCGGACCATTGCCCCCGGCTCGTGAGCCCGGTGAACCGCCGCACGGTGTATTCGAGCGCGTGCAGCGCGAGAGGCTCGGTCGTCGTGCTCGTGCCATCCATGTCCACGAGGAACGCCACCACGTGGTCCAGCGGCGGCTCGACGCGCGGCGCCAGCGGGTAGACCTCGGTCGGCGCAAACACATACCCAAGGTTGCGCACGCACGCAAACTCGGTGGCGCCGGTCGCGCGGGCATTGCGGCGAAGTTCCTCGGCGGCGCCGTCGAGATCGACGTAGCGCGCAAGCGGCGGATCGGGCTGGGCGGGCGGCGTGCTCATGGCGTGCATCATAGACGCGAATTGTCCCGGAATCGCCACCAGCCGCGAACCGAACACCCCCCGCGCGAACCACCCGCCGCCCCCGCATCGAGCAGCACCGCGCCATCGCCGTCAAACGATCAGATTGACCAGCCGGCCCTTCACGACGATCGCACGCTTGATCGGCTGATCGCCCAGCGCGGCGGCGACCTTCGGATCCCGCCGGGCCGACTCGATCACCTGCTCGTCGGTTGCATCGGCGGGCACGGTGATCCGCCCGCGCACCTTCCCCTTGACCTGCACCGCCATTTCGACGGACTCATCGACGGTGAGCGCTTCGTCGTAGGTCGGCCAAGGCTCGGCGAGGATGGACGTTTCG
>JALSRY010000392.1 GCA_026984555.1 Phycisphaerae bacterium | reverse complement strand
AGAACGAGCGGTACACCTACGCGGCCAATCCGAAGATCTATCGCGCCCGCAGCTACATCCAGGTGCTGACGGATGGGATCAAGCAGGCCCGCAAGTACCTGATGGCGTTCGAGCCCAACGGCCGCAAGGTGCATGTGCGGCTGGAGGCCCAGGAACAGGCCAACCCGGACATCGTGAACATCCCGACCAGTGCGGGAGAATAGGCCGCGGCTCGCAGGCCGCCGCAGGAAACCGAGCGACGTTTTCTTGTTGAGGTTATGTCGATGAAGAGGATTCCCCTGCCGACCGTGATCACGGCGATCGTACTCGTCCTGATTCTGGTCATTTATGCGATCACGTACCAGGTGCGGTTTTCGGAATCGGTGGTGCTGGTTCGGTTCGGCAAGCCGCGTGCGGTCGTGTCCGAGCCGGGTCTCAAGTTCAAGTGGCCCCCGCCGGTCGAGACGGTTCAGCATTTCGACACGCGCTTGCGGGTGCTCGATACGCCGGAGACCGAGATCAAGACGCGGGACGGTCAGAACGTGATCGTGGGGTGTTTCGCGGTCTGGAAGATCGCCGACCCGTTGTTGTTCTACAAGCGGGTTCCGCTGGCGCGGACGGCGGATGAAAAGCTGAAGGACCGGATCAACGAGAGCCGGGCCAAGGTGATCGGCCAGCACGAGATGGCGGATTTCGTGAACCTCGACGCGGACCTGGTACACCGCAGCTACGACAAGATCGAGCAGGAGATCCTCGCCGACGCGGCCCCGGGTATTCGCACGGATTACGGCGTCGAGCTCAAGCGGGTCGGGATCTGGCGGATCTCGCTGCCGGAAGAGGCCACGGCCAGCGTGCAGAAATCGATGACCCAGGAGCGCAAGCGGATGGCGGCCCGGTATCGCGAAGAGGGCGAGTCGATCAAGCAGGCGATCGTGGCGCGGGCCAAGAGCTGGAGCAAGCAGATTCTGGCGTTCGCGGACCGCAAGGCGGGCGAGATCAAGGCCGCCGGCATTCGGGCTTCCCAGCGTGTGTTCGAGCAGATTCCCAAGCAGGACACCGATTTCTTCATCTGGCTGCGTTGGCTCGACGGGCTCAAGGCGGCGTTGAAGACCAAGACGACGATCTTCCTGGACTCGGACAGCGAGCTATTCAAGTATTTCTCCGGCGAGGAGTTGTTCAAACTGATTTCGGAAACGCCGGCGGCGACGAGCCAGCCCGCGAGCGACGCGGGGCAGGGAGCGGAACAATGATCCGCGTGCCGCGCACCTACGATCATCAGCACGACGAGCGTCCGGGCGGCGTTCCGGCCGGCCCGCCGCGCGACTCCGATCCCGCGACCGAGTCGCTGTCCCAGGCGTTGCGGGCGGGTTTCAACCTGCTCCGGATCATCATGGTCGTGCTGCTGGTGGCGTATTTCCTTTCGGGCTGGTTCCAGGTCAACCCGGGCGAGCAGGGGTTGATCGTGCGGTTCGGCAAGCTGCGTCTGAACCAGAACCAGGATTCCGACTATTACCAGACGCCGATCTTCGGCGAAGGCTGGCACGCGGCGTTGCCGGACCCGTTCGACACCAAGATTCGTATTCCGGGCAAGACCTTCAAGCAGACGCTCTACACGTTCTGCTTCCCGCTGGAAGCGAAGGACAAGAAGAAGAAACTCAGCGATATCAACCTTGCGGCGATCGTGCCCCGGCGGGACAAGCTCCAGCCCGGCGTCGATGGCACGATGCTCACGGGCGACCGCAACCTCTCACACGGGATCTGGTCCTTCGAGTACCGCATCGAGGACGCCGCCAAGTTCGTCGAGAACATCGGCGACCGGCCGGAGGCGTTCGGCCACATGCTGGAGCGTGTAGCGGAAAACGCGGTGGTGCGCACGGTCGCGGGCATGCCGGTCGAGCGGGTGATCCGCACGGCGACCGACGAGGCCCAGGCGGATTTCACGATCGAGGTGCGCCGCGTGCTCAACGAGGAGTTGCGGGCGCTGGACACGGGCGTCAAGGTGGTCAACGTCGAGGCCAAGACCATCGAGCCCGGCCAGGTGCGGCAGGCGTTCGTGGATGTCATCAACGCCCGCGCCGACCGCAAGCGCAAGGAGGAGGAGGCCCGGCAGGAAGCCAACAAGATTCTCAGCAAGACCGCCGGCCCGCGTGAGAAGTACGAGGCCCTGCTGGCGGCGATCCGCGCGTACGGTGCGGCGCAGGCCGCCGGTGCCGACGACGCCCGGCTCGCGGAGATGCGCGAAGCGATCGACCAGCAGCTCAACCAGGCCCAGGGCGAGGTCGCGGTTCGGCTGCGCCAGGCCCAATACGAGGCCAACCAGATCCGCGAAGAGGTCCAGCGCGAGTACAAGTTGTTCGTGGACTACCGCAACATGTTCCGTCAATATCCCGCGTTGACCGCGGTGCGGCTTTGGATCGACATGCGCAAGACCGTCTTGACCAGCAACAGCAACGAAATCTTCTTTGTGCCCGAGGCCAACGAGCTCGAGATCATCACGAACCGCGATTTGCAGCGACAGGTGGAAGCCGACATCAAGCGGTTCAAGAGCCGCAACCAACCGAAGAACGAACAGGAGCAGTAGGCCCCCTCCGGCTCGCGCGGTGCCCGGCTCGTCCGGGTCGCCGCGCTCGAGGGAACACGAGGACAACCGTGAGCAGTACAAGCGTCATTTCGGCCGTCGGGCTGACCAAGGTTTTCCGC
>JALSRY010000391.1 GCA_026984555.1 Phycisphaerae bacterium | reverse complement strand
CGCCGGGCCGGCACGGACGATGGACGCAATGCCTTATTCAGTAAGGCGTTACAAGGTGGCGACCACACGTGCGCGGATCATGATGCGTGTGGTACAGCAGTTGCCCGGCATGGCGTTGATCCACGCAGGGCGGCGAGAGTGCGCCGTCAAGGACTGTACACCAGTGCCGGCAGGGCCATATTGGAAAGCGACCCGAGCCGAAGGGAGAAGATCGATGGCCAAGTACAAGATCGAGATCGACCGTGACACCTGCATCGGGGATCAGCTCTGTTGCAGCGAGGCGCCGAACACGTTTGACATCGACGACGAAGGGATCGCCATTGTGACCAACCCCGAGGGGGACGATCCGGAGACGATTCTCGCCGCCGCCCAGGGTTGCCCGGTGGACTGCATCTACCTCACGGATGCCGAGACGGGCGAGAAGGTCTGGCCGGAGGAGTAGCCCCGGACTTGCGCGGCGCAACCGACGGGCAGTGAAGGTTTTACCGCCACGTCCGGCATCGGAAGCGTTCACGCGACCCAGAACCCCGACGCGAAGGAGCGTTCGGCCGGCGCGGACGGACGCTCCTTTTTGCTGCGCCGGGGGAATCCGTCTCCCCCCCGCTGGTGGGCTATGTCTGGTATTGGCGGGCGGCCGCGAGCAGTTCCGCCCGCATCTCGTCGCGAAGCCAGGCGGGCCGGACGATTTCCGCCATGTCTCCGTACCCCTTGATCCACCGCTTGAACTCGACCAGGTTGGCCAGACGAAAGGTGGCGAGCAGGGCGTCGGGTTCCTCTGGGGCGGATTCGAACAGTGTTTGCTCACCGGGGAGCCACTCGAGCCGCTGGCTTTCGTGCCACACGCGCTCCTCGACCAGGGCCGCCACGGGGCCGCGGAAACGCACGCCGATCTCGACTGGTTCGCCGGTCGGCTGAAAAATGCCGAAACTCGCGCGGAAGTTCTCTTCGAGGCTGAAGCCCGGCGGTCGGCGGAAGGTGTGCTCGGTGGTCGTCACGCCGGTGATGCGTGTCACCTTGAAGATGCGTAGCCCCGCGGCCCGGTGCGAGTGGCCGACCAGGAAAAGATCACCGTCGTACAGCACCAGTCCGTAGGGATCGTAGCGGGTGGTGTAGGCATCCCCGCGCCACAGCGCGCGGTAGGTGATCTCGACGGTGTGTTGCGTCTGCGCGGCGTCTGAGAGCGTGTGAATCGTTTCGGCGTGGGCCGAATAGTCCGTCATCCCGGTTCGCCTGACGTAGATGGTCTGATCCAGCCCGCGAAAGTGATCCAGCGACCGCTCGGGTAGCTGCGCGCGGATTTTCTTCAGGATCGAGCGCAGACCGTCGGCGAAGTGGGTGCCGGCGAGGGGGTCGAACAGGTGGGAAGCCAAGTGCAGGGAGATCGCCTCGGTCAGCCCGAGCACGAGCGGTCCGGACTGGAAGAAATCCGCCGGCAGCCGCCAGAAACGCTTGCCATAATCGTCCTCGTTGAACTCGATCGGGAAACCGAGTTCTTCGAGCACCTCGAAATCGCGTTGGATGGTGCGTTCGCTGACGCCGAAATCCTGGGCGAGTTGTCGGAGCGGCACACCCTCGCCACGAGTCTGAAGCGTTATCAAGAGGTTCCACTGCCGCTGGAGTTGTTCACCCCGAGCCATCGAGCCGCCTCCGGTCCTGCGCCGCGGGAATCGTGTCAGGCATGATAACCTGCGACGCGGGATTTCCGAACAGGTGCCGGCGCGGGCGGGCGTAACGAAACGAGGTCGCGTGCGCAACGGTTCGTCTGGAGGCGATACACTACGACGCGAACGGGTGGACAAGGCCACCGCGGGACCGCTCGATGGACGCTGTCGCGATACTCAACCCGTATGCGAACCGCTGGAACGCCCGTGCGCGACGATCGCGGGTCGTCGAAGCCTTGCGTCAGGCGGGCGTGCGGTTTGAGACGGTCGAGACCGCCGGGCCGGGTGACGCCACGGGTCTGGCCCGTGCGGCGGCGGAGGCCGGCGCGTCCGCCGTGGTCGCGATTGGCGGGGACGGCACGGTCAGCGAGGTGGCCAACGGCTTGTTGCTGGCGGCGGGAGCGGGCGTGACCGTTCCGATGGGCGTGATCCCCCAGGGTACGGGCAACGATTTCGCCGACATGGCCGGATTGCCGCGTGATCCATGCGCGGCGGCCCGGGTCATCGCGGGCGGGCACGTGCGTGCGATCGACGTGGCGCTCGTCACCTACGGGCACGTTGCGGGCGTGCCGGTGTTGGATCCGGCCGGCGTCCCCGCGCGCACCGGGGCCGCGATCGCGGCGCGGCGGTTTTTCGACAACAACTGCGCGTTGGCGATGGAGCCGCTGGTCACGATCGAGAACACGCGGATTCGGCGGGTTTCGGGCAACTTGCGGTACATTCTGGCGTTGCTGCGAGCGTTGCGCAAGCTCCAAGTGTGGCACATGCGCGTCGCCTGGGACGAGGGGTCTTACGAAGGCCCGGTACATCTGCTCAGCGTATGCAATTCTCCGCGTTGCGGTGGGTTGTTCCGCATGGCGCCCGGCGCGCTGATGGATGACGGGCTGCTCGACGTGGTGCTCGCCCCGCGTTTGTCGAGGTGGGACATCCTGACGATTCTTCCGCGCCTGCTGCGTGGCACGCACCTGGGTCACCCGCGTGTCGAGCACTTCCGCACCCGACACCTGCACGTGGAGAGCACCCC
>JALSRY010000390.1 GCA_026984555.1 Phycisphaerae bacterium | reverse complement strand
CCGCCCGAACGCCCTCGCGATCGAGCAGCGCCCCATGCGCCGATCGTCGGCGGCCAGACCCTTTCGTCGAGTCGCCTTTCACCGGCCGTCGAAACAGCCCCGCCACCCTCTACCCAGGTCAGCGTTTTTTCGCACCCCGCCTGCCCGCGGCGAGATCGCGCACCAACTTCCGAAAACGCGCCCACGCCGCCTTCGGCGTGGTGCCGCTGGCGATACGCACCGTTACAACGAGGTACTCGCCGTGTTCGAAATCGTCAGGAAGATGCAAACAATCCACAACATAACGGTCGGCCAGATGCAGATCACGCAGCTTCTCGGCCTGTCGCCGGCAAACTTCGGCTGCCAACGGCTGGGGCGTGTCGCCCAGCAACCGGGCATCCCACACGGTCGGAGTGTATTTGAGGAAGTATTCGCGATCGACGCCTTTGTCGTGCCCAGGCGAACGGAGTGGCTCGTCCGCCCGCAGCTTCCGCCGCCCGACCTCGGCTGTCACCAGACCGTACATGTCGTAGATGTTGTAGCCCGAGTAGTAGCCGACCGCACCGATTGCACCCGCCACACAGGTCGGAATGGGATCGTGCAATCCCCGGCGATCGGCATAGATGCGCAAGGCGCGCCCACGCCACTGTGCTACGTTGCGCTTCTGGCTTTGCCAACGATCGAATTCGGTCTCGTAGTTGCGGGTGTTGAAGCGGAACCGAAACCGCTCACGAACACGCCGTGGCACGACATGTACGTTCCAGCCCGGCAGCAAACCGAACGCAATCACCGCCGCACACGTAACCACGCCCGCTACCCGCCGCGTCACTCCCCCACGCATGAGGTCTTCCAGCAGCCACGCCAGCAGGATTGCGCCGAACGGGGCCGCGGGCACGAAAAACCGCCCCATCGCCATGAAATCCCCTGTGACGACGATCGCGTAAACGACGAACGCCACCACCATCGTGAGCACTGCGAGACCGAGCGGCCGCCGGTTCCGGCGCAGCGCCGCCGCCCCCGCCGGCAACAGCACGATCGGTGAGATGAACGTGAGCAGGAACGTCACCGCGTAGTTGACGCCGCGACCCAGCCGCCGCACGTCCAGGGCTGCTTTGGCATACGCGGTGTTTGGCAGCGGCAGGCCATAGTATGCGTACCGCCAGGCGAAATACGTCGCGTACCCTGCGACGACGATCGCCAAACAGATTCCCAGCGGTCGCAGCACCCGTCGCCCGCGCATCCGCCACGAAACCGCCGCGATTACAACGATCACCACGAACCACCCGATTCCCTCGATACGGATCAGCACGAGCCCCAGCCCGGCCAGTGTTCCGCCCAAGACGTCCGGGCCGCCACGGCGCGACACCAGCCGCTCGAACAGAAGCAACAGCAGCAGCGTGAACGGCATCGTCGCCAGGCCACCGCTGGCCCAAAGCGCAAACGGCGGAAAACATGCCAGGGCCAGCGTCGCCAAGCCGGCCGCGGGAGCGCTCGCGCCCAGCTCATCACGCAGCATGTGCAGCACCAGCCACAACACGACGCCCCCACAGGCCAGCGATACGAGCAGCGGCCAGAATGTCATGTCGAGCCGGAGAAACTCGAACACGCTGCATACCAGCACCCACAGAAAATTGCTGTAGCCCTCGACCGGCGGCTGGTTCCAGAGGTTGTAGCGCAAACCATGCCCCAGCGCGAGATTGCGGGCATAGCGAAACGAAATGTACGCGTCGTCAGTGACGAACCAGAACCGCCACGCGAGCAAAACGTAGGGCACGCACACTGCCGCGAACAACATCGCGCGCCGAGCCGGTCGGCGGCCTTCGGCGGCAAGGGTCGAACTGGCACTCTCGGCGAACATTGGCGAAAGTGTGTCGCCCTCGACGCCGCATGTCCAGCCATCGACGCGGGGATCGGCGACGCCCCGCCAACCCTGCCGCCCTGATCGTTTCCAGGGGCCAGGACGGCCCCGACAAAGCGGGTCAGGCCCGCTGGCAGACGAGGATGAGGTCCGGACTGGTAGTCTCGTCGTAGGGTTCCCGCGCGAACGACCCGTAGAAACGTACTCCGGTTGCGCCGCCGCCGATGGCCGCCCGGCGGAGATCGGCGGCGCGGATGCCGAGGAAGCGTCCGCCGTGAGATTGACAGGTGACTTCGTTGCGGCCGATGCGCACGTCGATCAGGTCGATCAGGGCGACCTGGCCGGCGCGGTGAACGCCTTTGATGATGAGTCGTGCGATCGCGTCGGGCGTATCGGGCGCGATGCGCTTGCATTTTTGCCACTGCGTCGGACCGTCGGGCAGGCGCCACACGTTCAGCACCTGGACCACGCACACACCACCGGGCCGCAGAGCTTTGAGCAGCGCCGCGAGCGTGCGGCCGATCCCGCCGGGGTCGTCCGCGAGGGCCAGCGAATTGCCCACACAGAGCACCGCGTCGAACGCCCCCGCCTCGGCCGGCTCTTCGTAGGACCGCCGAACCCACCGCAGCGTTTCGGATTCACCGCGTTGCCGGCGACAATACTCGATCATGCGGGCATCGAGGTCGGCTCCCTCGACCGCGAGCCCCCACGAATGAAACCACGCGGCGTGGCGTCCCGTGCCGCAGGCGGCATCCAGCACTCGCCGCGCGCCGACCTGCGCGAACAGATCGCGGTAGAAGGGCTCTTCGTTGGCCAAGCGCCGCGGCCAGTCCACGAGCGCATCGTAGGTTTCG
>JALSRY010000389.1 GCA_026984555.1 Phycisphaerae bacterium | reverse complement strand
GTCACGTGCCAGAACTGACGCAACGCCGAGGCGCCGTCGATCCGCGCCGCTTCGTACAGCACCGCCGGAATATCCTGTAAACCCGCGAGATATATCACCACCGGCGCGCCCGTCAGCCACAGGCTCACCACCACCAGCGACAGCATCGCCCAGTGCGGCGAGTCCAGCCACGCCGGACCGGACACCCCCACCAGCCCCAACGCCTCGTTGACCAGTCCATACTCGGGGTTGAGCAGCCACATCCACACAACCCCCACCGCCACCAGCGGCACCACCGTCGGCACGAAAACGCACGCCCGGAAAATCGCCTGTCCCCGAGCCGGCGCATTCAGCAACACCGCCAGCAAGACCGCCAGAACCGTCCCCGCCGGAATCGCCAGCACCGCGTACACGACCGTGTTGGCCAACACCTTGTGGAATACCGGGTCACCCGCCAGACCCCGATAGTTCGCCGCACCTACGTACACCGGCGGCTGGAGCAACGGGTAGTCGCAAAAACTTATGTACAGCGACATCCCCATCGGCACCGCCAGAAACAGCAGGAAACCCAGCCACCACGGCGCCGTCCACAACAGCCCGCGCACCAGCGACCCGCGCCGCGAACTCATCGACATCCCCCCGCCGAATGACCGCCTCCCGCGGGCCGCCGATCCCCGGGAACAACCCCGCTGCCGCCCGAGCCCGATCCCCCCGTGCCCTCCGGTCCTCCACCACCCGCCTTGCGCCGCAACGCCGCCATGCGGTTGTACTCCCCAACGATGGCGTCGATCTTCCGTTGGGCGGCGTCGATCGCCTGGTCCGGCTCCTGAACACCCCGGAGGATGTTCTCGAGCAGGTACAGCGTTTCCGCCGAAATCTGCGTAAACGTCGGCGTCTGCGGATAGCCGAACGGCCGGCCCGTGCGGGCCATCTCGTCGAACACCCGGATGTACGGGTTGGGATGGTCGCGGTAAAAACCCGGCAGCGGCCTGCGGAACGGCGAAATCTTGCAGTGCGCGCTGCACAACGCTTCCAGATTGTCCTGCCGCAACACGAAACGCAGGAACGCCATCGCGGCCCGCGGATGCGGACTGCCCGTCGGAATCACGAACACGTCCGTGCTGACGAAGTTGTTTCGCCGGTCACGCGTCACCGACGGAAACGGCGCCACCCCGTAATCCAGCGCGGGCCGGTACCGGCGAATCCAGTTCGACATCCACGGCCCCTGGAACACCATCGCCAAACGCTCGCTGAGAAAGGGATTCTGCGCCCCCTCGATCGCGCCGGCCGTAGCCTCGAACTCCAGGCACGCCTGCACACCCAACGCCCGCCGCCGATCCGCGATCCAGCGGTAGGCCGCCCGCGCCGGCCCGCTGTCCACGCGATAACGTGCACCGTCCCAAAGCGTCGCGTCGAAAAAAACCGGCCAGATCCAGTGCCACCACCCCAGCATCGCCGGCGAAGTCGTAAAACCCATCTGCACGATCTTGCCCCGCCCGTCACGACAAGTCAGCCGCCGCGCATACGCGCCCAGCTCCGCCACCGTCCGCGGCGGACGTTCCGGGTCCAGCCCCGCCCGACGCATCAGCTCCCGGTTGTAATACAACGCGATCGTGTACGGCGTGCTCGGCAGCGCGTAGAGCCGCCCCCCGTAGCGACCGATCCGCAGAAAAATCGGCTTGAACGCCCCCAGCTCGATGCCCGCCTCGGCAACCGCATCGTCGAGCCGCATCAACGCTCCCTGGTCGGCGAACTGGGGCACAAGATAATCGAACAACCCCGCCACATCCGGCGGGTCACCGCCGGCGGTCGCGATCAACAACCGCTGCTCGATGCCGCTCACCGCGTTGTACTCGACCCAGATGTTCTGCTCGGCCCCCGCGGTGGCGTTGAAACGATCGACCAGCCGCTGCATCGCCTGCGCTTCGACGCCGGTCCATTTTTCCCAATAGCGAATCACCGTGCGGCCCGGGGGAACGTTGACAGCGCCGCGCGGCCCGAATACCAGCAGCCCCGCCGCCGGCAAACCGAGCAGCAGCAGCAACACCGCGCCCCGCAGGTTCATCACGCCCACTCCTCCCGCCCGGCCTCGTCAACCCCCGCAATGCGGATCGGGCGGCACGTCCGGCCCGCTGGTTTCCAGGCACGCGGCCCACGCCGCCAACTCCGCGGCTCCCACCACCCCGTTACCATCCGGATCGAGACACATACACCGCTCGGCCAGCGCCCCCGTCGCCGGACACGTCTGCACGACCGCCAGGTCGGCCAGATCCACGTCACCGTCGCCGTCGGCATCCGCCCAGGGCGTACCACAATCGCACGCGTCACCGAGCCCGTCCCCATCCGTGTCATCCTGCATCGGGTTCCACGTCTGCGGACAGTTGTCGTACACATCGGCGATGCCGTCTCCGTCACCGTCGGTCTGAAATGCCTGTCGCTGCTTGAAGAACAACGGATCGAGCTGCTCGACCAGCCCGAACATCAGGAACAAGTGATCCACCAGCGCGGCGTCGGAGGGAACCCAATTCGGATCGACCGACGAAACCCGCGTCAAACCGTAACGATACCGCGGGTCGCTGCTCGGCCACTGGTCCTCCGCGAACTCCATCAGCGTCTCGAAATCGCCATAACCCGCCACCGCCGCCGGCGAGAACACATTGTGATGACCGTAAATCCGGTCGGCATAATATCCCTCCGGGTCGACCCCCGCGGTCAGCCCGTAACGAACATCCCGCCCC
>JALSRY010000388.1 GCA_026984555.1 Phycisphaerae bacterium | reverse complement strand
GCGCGCGACTCCTTCGCACCTGCCGCCCGGAAAGCCTGCACGACAACTACGCCGAACGGCGTTTTCGCCGCGCGTGTCCAACGTAGAGCATGTACGCGAAACAGAACGGGGCGAGCGTCGGACCGAAGCAGCCGCAGGACATCGGATTCGCGGAACTCGTCTCGCAGGCGTCGCCGACTCCGTCCCCATCGGCGTCGTCCTGGTTGGCGTTCGCGGTATGTGGGCAGTTGTCGCACGCGTCGATTACACCGTCATTGTCCGTGTCCGGGTCGCATTCGTCGGGTACGCCGTTGCCGTCGCAATCCTGGCTGGTGGCGGTGGAGATATCCACGGAATCCAACACGCTGTTCGCGTTGCAGTCGGGCCCGAGAGACACTTCGATCAGGTCGCTGAAATCGTTTTCGAAGTTCGGCGGGACAAGCTCGCTGATGCTCGGCGTCGTGGAGTACATCCACACGCCCATGCGAAGCGTAGGTGTGTTTGGCGGTCCGATTTCGGAAAGCGGCAGCGAGAGCTCCCACAAAGTATGTGAGCTCGCCATGTTCGGCGATCCGCCGCAACCACGCGCGAGCTGCGCCCCGGTCGTTTGCAGGCCGGTAGACGTGCTCGGCCCGAGGAGATACGCGATGCCGAACGCGGGCGTACCGGCGGATTCGCCGTACTCGACGTCCACGTTCGGGGTAATCGCGCCGTCGGCATCAACGTCGAACGCCAATGCCATGAAATCGCCCAGTGGCGCCGAACTTTGCACGGCTTCGCAAACAGCGTCGGCGGTCATGTCGATCAGGACATACAGGTGCGTCGCGTCGTGCTTGACCATCAGGACGCCGTTGGTCAGCGTCGCAGCGCCGGCGTCGGACCATTCCGACGACGAAGCCACGCCGTCGATGACCGGAGGCGCCGTGGCCTCGACACTGGTAATCTGCACGGCGGCCGTGGCGGCGCCGAGCGAGAGCGAAAACGTGATGTAGCCAATGATGGCGTTGCGGGTGCGAGATGCTGACATAGCCGGAGTTCCTCCATCGTTGCGGATCGAGACGCGCGCCGCCGCGCGGCGATTCACCATCGCTCAAGGAGTGATCCCCCTGGGGCGGTAATGACCTGGCAATCTTATCGGTCGTAATGCGGTAGCGGTTGAGCTCGAATCGTATATGCCGGAAGTGGTTACGACGCGGACCGTGACCACGCCCAACCGGACTGGGGAACCTCGGGATCGAGGGCCACCGGCCAGGCTCGACGGCCGCTGTTGGGACGTCCGTAGCCGACGCCCCCGCCCACCCCGGCTGGCCCGCACACGATGGTGATGCGCACGCCAGCAGTCCGCGAAAAACGAGCGTATTTGACATATGTCAAGTTCTGGTGTATACTTTCACTGGATGGTGGCGAGCGTGCTCGTAACCTATAATCGCGATCGCTATGCCCAAAGAAACCGATCGCGAGCGGCTGGACCTGCTTGACCACATCCTACGCGACACGGCTTCGAACGTCGTCGTGTTTTCGCGCCGTGCTTGGCACGGCTCCGACGAACCTAACGATCCGGGGCTACACAGCTTGATGCCCGCCGACCTGACAGAACGCGAAAAGGGACTGCGGCTGAAACACGCCTTGGCCGCGTTCATCCGCGATGGCGGCCGGCCGAACCGATTGGACTACACGTATGAGGATCGCGATCCGGAGACAATCTATGAGTTTCGTCTCCGCTTCTGCGACAGACGCGTGTACGTGAAGACGCAATTATTGGGCGACGACCCGGACGATCCGGGGTTGCTGATTCGCAGCGTCAAGTTACAGGATTAGGTGGTTCACCATGAGCGCGCGTGTTGAGAAGTGGCGTTGCCCCGTGTGCGGCCGGGAGACGATGGAACGCGCTCACCGGCCTTACGAGGCCGACGTCGCGCATGACGGCCGGTCTCCGGTTCGGATACGTATTCCCGATCTGCCCGTGGTTGCGTGCACGAATCCGGATTGTCACGCCACGAATCCGGATGAGGCGGTGATCTACGACGACGATACGCTGCACTACATCACCACCGAGACCTACCGCCAACTCGGCCTGCTGACGCCGGAGGAGATTCGCGCCGGCCGCGAGCGACTCGGTCTCAGCCAGCAGGAAATGGCCGAGCTTCTCGGCCTGGGTGGCAATTCGCTGTCGCGCTGGGAGAACGGCCGCGTGTACCAGTCTCGGAGTACCGACACATTGCTGCGGCTGCTTTTCGATGTCCCGCAGGTTCTTTCCTACCTGCGCTCGCGCCGCCGCCAGGTGCCATGCCCAAGCGTTAGCGCGGGCATGTAGGATTCGGGTGGTGGCGTTCTCGTCTCCGGTGGGACAGGTGTTTGGCTGAGGCATTGGATCCGATGGTCTCACGCGGAGGCCCGGCAGGCCAGCCGCCCGGCGTCGCCGACCGTCGATGGCAAACGCATTGGCCTGCGGGGCATAAGAGACTGCGAAACCGATTTCGGCGGCGGATCGCCAGGTTTATCGGAACGTCTCCTTGTCTGCTCGCCATAGTCGCGTCCTTTCCTGGGCTCCCGCCCGCCGGGAGCCGGACGAACCAGGAGCCAAGGCAATCGCAACGTCGATGTCCGGCGTTCCGACCGCTGTTCTTGGGTCGCTTGTGGTGGTCACCTTTTGGGGAGTGGCCGAAACCAGTGGGTTTGCGATCGCCCCTGCCACCAACCTGAGGGTAGCACGGCCCCGCGACAAGCGTTTTTGGGGGCC
>JALSRY010000387.1 GCA_026984555.1 Phycisphaerae bacterium | reverse complement strand
CGCGAAGCGCTGGAAACCCTCAAGCTCCAGCAACGCAAACTGGGGGAATTGCAGCAACAGCGGGCGGACCTGCTCGAGAACATCAGCCAGCTCGAATCCAACCTGCGCAAGCAGGTCAACCTCACCGAGCAGGCCCGGCTGGAATACGAAAAGCTCAAAGCCGCCCGCCGAACCGTGGGGGACAAGGCGACCGAACTGACCGAGAAGATCAACGCCTTGACCGCCGAGAACGAGCGGCTGCGCGCCGAGCTCGAACAAACCCGGCAGGAGCGCGACCGCCGACTCGAAGACGCGGACCAGGCCGTCGGGGCTGCGCAGCAGGCGACGGCCGCGGCGGTGCTGGGGCGGCTATGGGCGCGGATGCACGCCGAGCTGCCGGAGGTATTTCCCGAGACGATCGTGCCGGCGGAAAAGAACTTCGAGCAGGTGTGCGACGCGCTGGTGGAGTTCATCCGGGTGTGCGCGGTACTCGAGCTGCACGTGCACCAGTTGTTACGCGACCTGCGGCAAGTCAGCGACAAGACCGACAAGCTCAACCATTTCTACATCATGCTCACCAAGAATCCGGGGCTGATCGAGACGTTGCGTGACTTCCTGGGCAGCGGCAAGCGCAAAGGCGTCTTCGTAAACCTGCTGCGTGCGGAGCAGGCCTGGGCCCGGGCCTTCGCCAGCGGGACGTACAAGGTCATCGTGCGCAGCCCGGTTACGATCGCCGACGAGATGAACTACAAGTCGTGGCCGCTCAAGACCGGCTTTACACGCAGCGAAGAGGCGGCGATCGGCGAATACTACAAGCAGACCGCCCAGAAGACGATCCCCGAAAAGGTCGGCACGCTGTTCCGCAAGCAGGCCGCCGAGATGGCCTACGAAGACTACAGCGACCTGATGAAACATGGCTGAGCCGGTGACCCCGCCGCGCCGGTGGAGCGCTAGCGGCGGGTGATCTGCAAGTCGAGCACGGCAAAACCGTCGATCTCGAAGTGCTCGACGGTGATGTCCACGGTCCTGTGCTCGGCGAGGTCGATCGTGCCGGTATTGCGAGTGGGGCCGTGCCACGTCCAGTTGTCGATCACGGTCTGGCCATCGACCCGGACCCGCACCCCGTCATCGCTGAGGGTGGCGAATCGCCACGTCCCCGCAGGCAGCGGCACGCGTGTATGCGCGATCATGCCGAAATGATCGCCCCCCAGCGCCGCCGCGGTCAGCTCGGGTGAGATGTTCTGCTCGCTCGGGCCGCCGAAACCATACTTGAACGAGAGTTGTTGGACATCGGCATGGATGGCGTGGTCGGCGTTCGCCAGTTTCCGCCAGGCGGCAAGGTCTTTTCGCGGATCGGCCTGCTCGCCCCACTTGAAGAAGGTCACGTGCCAGGTGGTCGCGATCAGCGTGCCGGCGACGGTGCCGTCGTAGTTCTTCGCCCGGATGCGCACGCGATAGGGAAACACGCCCGCATCACCGGCGCGGACCTCGAACGCGCCGACAGCCCCAGGCGGAGCCGCGACGTCGCGCACCAGCGTGATGCCCGGCACCGGGTCGGCCAGTTGCACCGACAACGGGCGCTCGAGTTTGTACAGCTCGTAACGCGCCGCCACACCGGTGTCCGCCGTCTTGCGGATCAGCGGCGAAGTGTGATCCCACGGCCCCCACTCGGTCATGATGATGTGCTGCCGCCCGCGCAGCGCCCGGCGCGCGCCGACGGGGTGCGTGGTACCGTACACCGGATGCGGCGGCACCTGAACTTCGGGTGCGTGCAGGTCGGGTTTTCGAATCACGTGGACCTGCTCGTCGGCGATCATGTCGGATTTGGCGTCGCGGATGGCGTTGGCGCCGATCGTCACCTCGCTCGGGCCGCGGAAATGAAAAACGACCTGCTCGCGGGTGAACGTGTTGTCGGCGATGAGGTTGTCGGTGGACTCGGTGCCGTTGGCTTTTGCCCAGGGACGCTTGGCGAAGTCGCCGTCGGAATCCCACCAGAGGTGCACGCCGCACTTCTCGCCCGTGAAGGTGTTGTGGACGATGCGGTTGTGCTTGCCGTGCTCGATGTTCACGCCGCCCCGTTCGAGGCCATAGCCCATTTCTCCGTTGTCGGCGAAGGTGTTGTTGGCGATGAGGGTATCTTGCGAATAGCCGCCCCAGACGCCGCAAATGGCGTTGCCGACGAGCCGGTTCCCGACGAACTGGTTGCCGAAGGAGAAGGTCATCTCGATGCCGTGGGCGGGCGCGTAGGAAAAGTCGTTGTCCAGCAGAACGTTGTTGTTGTTGCCGCGGCGACGGTACCACGCGGGGGGGTGTTTGCCGGTTTCGCCGAGGGCTTCGCGGCCGGCGAATCCGAAAAAGCAGTCCCCGCCGTGCGTCGCCGAGTTTTCCACGATCCAGTTGTCGCAGTTCTGCTCGAACATGAGGATGCCCGCGGAGTCCTGCCCGCGGTTGTAAACGCCATGACTGTACCCGCGCACACAGAAGTCGATCGCGTTGCGGCTGATGACGTTGTTGCTCGAACGCCACAAACCGATGCCCCAGCCGGAGTTGAACGAAAAATCGTTGTCGTAGATCTTCGAGGCGCTGACACGGTCGAGCAGCAAGGCGTTCTGCCCGTGCCAGACCTTGCAATCACGCACGGTCACGTCGCGCGCCCGCTCGATGTAGAACGCCGCACCGTACCGCTCGAGCCATTCGTGATGGTCGTTGTAGTGCGCGCTGAGCCAGTCCGAGCCGTCTTCGGCGGTC
>JALSRY010000386.1 GCA_026984555.1 Phycisphaerae bacterium | reverse complement strand
GGTCTGCGATGCCTTGCCGCGAGGCCGCGTGTGTTTCGGTCCGTATCGCAGCCGCAAGTGGGCAGAGCGAGTAGCGGTCGCGGCGGCGACGTGGTGGCAGACCGCGCACTGTCCGGTCGCCGAGCCGTCGCGGATACGAGGGTTGTTCGCCGATCAGGGCGTGGGGCGGCTTTGTGCGCGCTACGACGAGCGGATGTGTGCCGGGCCGTGTGCCGGTCGAATCGCCGCCGATGCTTACGCCGATCGGCTTCGGCAACGCGACGCGCTGTTGGCGGGCAGGGACGATCGCGTACTGATGCGAGCGGAGGCGATGGCGGAGCGGACGGGCGAAGGGCGTGATGATTCGGTACTGGCGACGTTGCGTGATGCGTTTGAGCAGGGTCGGCGTCTGGGCCAGGCGGCGGCGTTGCTCGGTTGCCGGTTGGTGATGCCGCCGTGCTGCGGCAGCCGAACGGTAATTCGGCTGTCGCGGAGCGGGTTGCGTTTGGGGATGGTTGCGCCGGCGGCGTTCGGCGCCGGGATGATCTTCCTGCCGCCGGCGGGTGGAGGTATGCCGGGGGCGTTGCCGAAGGATGTGATGGACGGTTTGTGCACGGCGGCGCGGGAGCTGGAACGCCGGGGAGTGCGGATCGGCGACTACGCGAGCCAGTCGGCGGCTTCGAGCTCGGCCGCCATGCCGCGTTGTTGCCGTTCGATCATGGTGCGGTAGGTACCGTTGCGTTCCATCAGTTCGCGGTGCTTGCCGGTCTCGATGATGCGGCCGTCGACGATTACGACGATCAGATCGGCCCGGACGACGGTCGAGAGGCGGTGGGCGATGACGAAGGTGGTTCGGTCGGCCAGGAGTGTCTCGATCGATTGCTGGATGAGCTGTTCGCTCTCGGAGTCGAGGTTGCTGGTGGCTTCGTCGAGGATGAGGATTTGCGGGTCGGCGAGAATGGCCCGGGCGATGCTGATCCGTTGGGCCTGGCCTCCGGAGAGGCGAATCCCTCGTTCGCCGACCAGCGTTTCGTAGCCCTCGGGAAACCGCATGATGAAATCGTGAGCGTTGGCCTGCCGGGCGGCGTCTTCGATCCGGTCCTGGGTCGTGCCCGGGCGACCGTAGGCGATGTTCTCGGCGACCGTACCATCGAACAGGAAGACATCCTGCTGCACGAGACCGAGCAGTCGTCGGTAGCCGCGCAGTTCGATCTTCCGCAAGTCGACGCCGTTGAGTCGGATGGCGCCTTGATCGGGGTCATAGAAACGGGCGACGAGGTTGGTGACGGTGGTTTTACCGGCGCCGCTTGGACCGACCAGGGCGACGGTCGCGCCGCCGGAAACACTCAGCGTGAAGTCGTGAAGGATCACCTCGCCGGATGCCGCAGGACTTGGCGCAGTCGGAGGGAGATCGCCGACAGGAGGCGATGGAGAAGCGACGTGTGTGGCTGGCGTGGGTGCGGGCAGCGAGGGCGTTGCCGGGGCCTTGTCGTGGTTGCCGTTGGGCGAGGGAGTGGGGGCGATTTCGATCCGTGGATATGCGAACGTCACGTGGTCGAAGTCGATCGTCTCGACGTGGGCCGGCGCGGGCAAAGCGTCCGCCGGATCGGGCATATCGGCGGGCCGCCGGAGAATATCGAACACGCGCTCCAGGGCGGCGAGCGCTTGCTGCAACTCGCCGTAGGACTTGACGATCAGCGACACAGGCATCAACAACATGCCCAAGTAGAGCTGGAACGCGACGATTCCGCCGATGGTCACGGCCCCCCGCAGGTAGAGCAGCCCGCCGAACCAGATGATGACCAGCCCCGCGATGGGGATCAGCAGTCCCCAGCCCGACCACACGACCTGCTGGAGAAGCTGGGCGAACAACTGCTTGCGGATGATGACGTGCTGGCGGATGGCGTAGCGCAAGGCCTCGGTGCGTTTGCGGCCGAAAGCACGGACGACGCGGATGCCGCCGAAGGTCTCGACGACGCGCCCGCCGATCTCGGCCCGATCCTGGCGCATACTGCGGTAGATTGGTCGGATACGGCGGATATAGGCGAGGTTGAGGGCGACGATCACAGGGAGGATCAGCAGGGCGGCCAGCGACATTTGCCAACTGATCCAGAACAGGATGATGATGGTGAGGATGACCTTCACGATGGCGACGCCGGGCGTGAGGATCGCCATCTGTACGAGACCGCTGGCGAGGTCCACGTCGCCGGCGAGGCGTGACGTGATGCCGCCGGTCTTCATCGCCGCGAGCTCGTGTAGCGGCAGATCGAGCAGGTGCTCGAACAACCGCTGCCGGAGGCGGAACACCACGCGGGCGTTGAGCTTGGCCGTGTTCCAATTGCGCAACAGGTCGCAGGTTTGCTGGATGAGGATCACGACCAGGAGGCCGACGCCGAGCTTGTTCAAGAGTTGTGCGTTGGCCGCGGGCAGCACCTTGTCGATGATGAACATCGTGGCGCGCGGGAGAATCAGGCTCAGCATCGCCGCGGCAAGGGCCAGCGCGAAAACGCCGATGATCTTCCAGCGAAACGGCCGCAGCCAGCGCATGTACTCGCGGATGTATGCGCGGCGATCGGTCCGCGGGATGCGAGCAGAGGTGTCCCCGGATGCGCTCGCCGCGCGGCGCTGCCCTTTTCCGAAGGCTTCGCGCCGAAACGCCTGGTAGATGCGCTTGGACGATCGCGGTGGTTTCACAGGGGGTAGCTTACCCGAAAAGCGGCAGCGTGTTGCCGCATCGGGCGAAGTTGTGACGG
>JALSRY010000385.1 GCA_026984555.1 Phycisphaerae bacterium | reverse complement strand
CTCCGACGCCCCTTCGCCCGCCACCGCCCCCGCCGGCAGCGTCGCTACGTGCAGATCGCCGTAGATCACGCGAACCCGCCCGTCGTCGAGATTCCACCGCATCAGCACCTTGTCACCTTCGTCGGCAGTCACGTCGTCACCGAAATACTGCGGTTCACGTCCCTCCCGGATGAGCTTCATGTAGTAGATCACCCCCGCGGTGATTTCCGCGGACAGCTCGATGAGCTGCTGTTGATCGGCGTGCTCGAGCAGCTTGCGCCCCTCTTCCGAATGCGGCATCGTAAACAGCTCGCTCATCGCCGTCACCGGGCTGAAATCGCTCGGATACTGCCCGCCGGTGATCGTGCGAAACCGGTCGAGCGCGTTGAGCAGCGCCTCCTCGCTCGGCCGCGCCAGCTTCATGTCCAACTGCGTGTAATCGTCCTCGATCTTCGGCTGAAACAGGCTCGCCGCGAGCGGCACGTCCCATTCGAAGCGGTCGTAGCGAACCACGAGCGGCCTCTCGCTCTGGGGCATCGGCACCGAGACCGACAACTCGACCGGCAGGTTGGTCTCCGTCGCGACCCACAACTCCGCGAACGCCGTCAGCCCGTCCTTGCCGGACGATCCGAATCCCAGCTTGTCGCCGGGGATTCGATAGCCGATCGCCTCGTGACCACCGATCGTGCGTGTTCCCAGCTCGGTCGCGGCTTCCGCCTTGAGCTGCGCGAGCTGTTCGAGGAATACGCCCGGATTCTGCGCGTTGATATCTTCGGGGTCCAAACCACTCACGTCGATCTTCATGTACGTCTTGCTCAACGGCTGAACGACCGTCAGCGGTCCGTCAGGCGGAGCATAGCTCTGCGAAACAACCATCCCGTTGACCTTGATGGTCGAAAACGTCCCGAACGCATCCGACATGTACAGCATGCCGTCGCCCTTCAGCGACATCCCCTGCACTTCCAACCCCTCGGGCATGCTGATGTGGCATACGATCGTCCGCGCCGCCTGGAGATGTTCGAGCGCGGCGGCCAACGCGCTCCGTTGGCCCGAGGCCAGGAAAATCGACACGGCGGCGACGACACACGCCGCCGGCACGAGCATGGCCGCGAGTCGACGGGGCCGTGATTGGGTCATACGCATGATGAATCCTCCCGGCCGCCAGCCGCCGGCGCGAACGTCGGCGGGAGCCCGTGGGGGCAAGGCGGCCATGAATTCTTCGCGAAGTTGATCGTGGTCGCGGTCGAACGCTTCGTAGGCGCGCACGAGTTGGGTGTGCATCTGCCGGGCATGGCGCAACCGCTCCCGGCACGCCGCACATGTCCGCGCGTGGGCCAGCAGGCGCTCAGCCTTCTCGTCTCCGAGCGCTCCCACAGCGAGCAAATCCCATGCTCCGCCAGCCGGACATTTCATCGCCGCACCTCCTGACGATTGAGCATCCGCCGCAAACGTGCGACCGCGGACGACAACACGCGATAGAAACCCGATCTTGAGAGGCCCAGCACCGTGCGGGCCTCCTCGACGCTCTGGCCCTGCAAGTAATACGCATGCAGAGCGAGGCGCTGCTTCTCGGTCAGCGACGGCATGCCCCGTTGCTCGGCCTCGGTCAAACCGGCGATCGCGTCGCGGAGCTCCCATAAACGTGAGTCCGGCGGATCACACCGAGCCGACTCCCCGGCTCGCAGAGCCGCGAACGTCTGGAGTCGTCGCTGTTCACGCGTCTGCTTACGCCGCCACTCCCGGCACACCTGCCGGGCGATGCCAACGAGCCAGCGCGCGAATTGTTGCGGATCGTGCAGCTTTCCCAGATTCTGGTAAGCTCGCAAGAACACTTCCTGCGTCAGATCCGCCGCCGCGTGGATATCGTGCGTCGTGTCATAACAAATGGCCCGGATCAGCCGCGCCCGGCGGTCGTACAGTTCGGCAAACGCCGACCGGTCGCCGTTGCGAACGCCGAGAACCAGGGTTCCATCGGTTGAAGCCACGATACACACCTCCAGCGGACACGATGGCCATCATGGTACTAGTGGCCGCAGGGACGAATCCGTCCACCAGAAACCGGAAATTTTCGCCGCGGCGAGCCGACCGCCCCACGACCCCCGGGCCCCCGCCCCGCCGTCCTCCTGTCCCTCGCACGCCTTTTCGAGTCGGATTACTTAGGTACACTTAACACGTCGTGCGAATAATGATATGATCGTGTACCGAATCCAGGCACCCCGACGGTGCCCGGTTCGTCCGGCCGGGCTCGCCCCGGCCGACCACGCGGCGCGCGGGGTGCGGCGCGCCGGCATCGCACGCGGGGAGGTCAGGTCTGCAAAAGGTTTGTACATCGCATCCTGTTCGGCGGTCGCCCGCGCCACGCCGCGGCACCGCGCAGGAATCACGGTGAGCCCATGAAAACCCAGAAAAAGAAACCGAACATCGTCAGCGTCCACTTGTCGCCCGAGGCGAAAGCCGCCCTCGACCACGCCTGCGCCGAACGAGGCATGACCATCAAGTCCCTGCTCGGCCGACTGATCGACTGGTTCAACTCGATGAACAAGACCGAACAATCGATCATCCTCGGCCAGGTCGAGGAGAGCGACATCGAGGCGCTCGCCGACTTGATCCTCAAACGCCGCTCCGGCAACAAGACCGCCCGCGCTCCTCGCACCAGGAAACGCGCCCGGCGCTGACGAACACGACCCCACGCCCCCCGTCGCTTTCCGGTTGACGCCCACGAGCATCCGCCGGGCGGCGGCAGTGCCGGGGCTC
>JALSRY010000384.1 GCA_026984555.1 Phycisphaerae bacterium | reverse complement strand
GCCGCGGCCGACGATGGTACCGGAAAAGACCATCGGGCTGCGATCGCCGAGCGGCGTATCCTCGGCCACCGGACGGACATCCTTTTCCACCGGCAGGGACTCGCCGGTGAGCACCGCCTCCATCACTTGCAGGTTGCGGGCGCGCAGCAGCCGCAGATCGGCCGGCACCCGGTCCCCGGCCTGGAGGAAAACGATGTCCCCGGGTACCAGATCCTCGGCGGGGACGGTGATCCGGTGTCCGTCCCGGAGCACCGAGGCCTTCGGCGCCAGCATGCCGCGAATGGCGTCCATCGCCCGTTCGGCCCGGCCTTCCTGGAGAAAGCCGATCAGGGCGTTGACCACCACCACCCCGAAGATCACCGAGGCGTCGACGATCTGGCCCAGCGTCAGGGTGACGATGCCGGCCACCAGCAGCACGTAAACGAGGACATTGTGGAACTGCAGGAGCAGGCGCAGCCAGGCCGGGCGGCGCCGCCCCCGGGGCAGGCGATTGGCGCCGAACCGCCGGCGTCGCGCACCTGCTTCCTCGCTGGTCAGGCCGTCGGCGCTCGCTCCGAGCTGCCGGAGGACTTCCCCGGCCGGCAGGGCGTGCCAGGGCAGCGTCTCGTCGGTCGTCACGCGGGCCTCCCGCCTTTCCGTCCGCCCCGTCTATCCCAGTCGCTTCCGTCTGTCGCCCTCCGGGCGCGCGGCGGGCGGCGTCTTGCCGCGGCCGGGAGCGCTCCATATAAGCTCGGATGCGGGGATGGGTGGCCGAGCGGTTTAAGGCAGCGGTCTTGAAAACCGCCGGGCGGGCAACCGCCCCGTGGGTTCGAATCCCACCCCATCCGCCAGCTCGATACGGGAACGCTTCGAGGACACGTCTGTTCTTGCCCGAATCGGCGGGCGAACCACCATCCCAACCGCCATCCGGGCAACCTCGGCCCGACGGTCGCGTGCAGGCAGGGAGGGAAAGCCTGACGCCCCTCGGCCGCGGTTCCGACCGCGACCCATCTCGAACCTCGCGCAACCCCGAACCGGGGCCGCTGGGCGCTTGGGGATCACGGTGAGGCGCGAGGTCTGTCGAAAAAGCTGCCGGTCCCGGAGAGCCGTGTGGACGATCCGCGAAAGCCGCCGGAAGCAGAATTCCACGCCGAATTTCGTATGCGCGCGGCGTATGCGCTGGCATGCGCGGCGCCAAGGTGCTATCGTCGACGGTGGAGGTTGGCGCCTGCGTGCCGGTTGCGCTCACGAAATGCGCGTCATGGACTTTCGTCATGGTCGCGCCCTGTGAACCTTTCTGCTGCTCGCATTCCCGGCAGCTCGAGGAGAAGCGCCAATGCTCCAACGTTTCCTTCGTTTTCTGTTCGCCTCTTTCCTCATCATCGCCGCCCCTGCGAACGCACAACGGGTGACGATCGGCAAAATCGATCCGGATTTCAACAGAACCTTCGTCAGCACTGGCTATTTCAATGAGGTCAACTGGACGGAAATGTCCAAATGGACGCTGACGGAGCCCACGAAAATGAAATTCTATTGGCGTACGGAGTTTCGTGAAGCGGAGGAAGGCGAATGGCGCCTTGTCGACATGAATCGGGTCCGGTCGGGCAACAACACCGGCGTTGTCATCGCTTCCGGCGTGCTGCGCGACGCGACCCGGGGATTCTTCTCCATCGATATGGCGGACTACCTGCCGCCGGAGCCACCCGCCCTGCCCGCCATCTATCATGTCCAGGTGCGCGCCCGGAAGGCGACGAACATCGATTCCTCCGCGGCGGTTTCCGCCAATGATGCCCCGAAAAAAATCGGGCCACAGCCGATCGGTTTCTGGTCGGCGCCCGTGGTTATCACGTACGAGCGTGAGGACTCGCCGCCGACGACATTCGCCACCGACGACTATTATCGCAAGCTGGCAGTCGTGCTGGACGAGATCGAACTCGTCGCGCCACAGCTCGAGGTGGGTCGGGAAGAGTATTTCATCAAGGGATTCGCGATCGAGCTGTTCCTGAAAACCGTGACCAACGGCGCGGAAACCATGACAACGTTTTCCGATCCGGGCCGCGCCTATATCTATGGCCCCTATGCGCGAAAGCTCGATCCGCCCGATCGGGCGGCGTATGGCGATATCGATATCGGCGGGATGCGGATCGCGCACGAACGGACGCATTTCGAATTCGACCTGCAGACGCCGGCTCAGGTGCATTCTCCGCCGCGCCAGTTCCTGTTCGTCATGTCCGTCCTCGAGCGCGACGGCAAGGGACAGTACGATATGTGGTCGCGAGGGATCACGAGAATGCTGGACGCTGTCCGCAAGGATGGTCTGCTCGAACTCTCCCCGGATGCATTCGACGCCTTCCTCGCCGAGGAAATCGAGGACGATGCGGTCGAATACATCCGGGACGGCTATGAGGCGATGAAAGCGATATACGAAACGCCGCCGGTCGATCTCGGCATCACCGCCTTCTTCAAGGCCGTCGGCTATACGTTGAACGCTATTGCGGACGCGCAGAAGGACGACTATTTCGGCACCAAGATCGAGGTGCTGCGCCTCGAAACGCCGGAGAGCAACGCCGTCTCGGAAGTCCACAAACTACCCGGCTATTTCATCGGTGAAGGCGTCGAAAAACGCTATGTGGCGGGTGAAGACAGCACGCTGTTCTACGGGCCGAATCCGAAGACGGCCGCATCTACCTTCAACGGCTCGGTGCGCATTCACTATCATTGGGAGTTCTACGATCGGGCGAGCTCTCTGCAGCTG
>JALSRY010000383.1 GCA_026984555.1 Phycisphaerae bacterium | reverse complement strand
ACTTCTACACCCAGTACGACGCGCTGATCGAGCTCTACAACAACAAGTTCGCCAAGCCGGCCATGGCCCTCTACAAGCTCGCCAAGCCGTTGCGTGACCACCAGGCCAACTTCTCCAACGCGATCGACTGGACGTTCTTCGAGCTGTGGCACCACGAAGGCCGCCGGGCGCGTCACGGTGCGGCGATGATGGCACCGGACTACACGCACTGGCACGGCATGTACGAAGTCGCCCAGCATTTCTACGTGAAGTTCGTCCCCGAACTGCACGAGCTGATCGCCAAGGGTGAGCGGTCCTCCGATCCGAAGATGAAACAGGCCGCCGCCGCCCTCAAGAAGAAACTCAACGAGGTGCTCAGCACGAAGGATCACCGCTGGGCCATCGACAAGATGGACCCGGCCGAAAAGGCTCGCCGCAAGAAGGCGGCCGCGGAGTTCAAGAAGCGCTACAGCCACTAAACGGACGTAGCGTCCGCGCGGCGGGCGGCGTGGCGCCCGGGGTTGCGATCCCCGGCGCCGGCCGCCGGCCCGCGGGTTTGCCGGGCGGTGGCGGCGTCGCGTATGGCGCGTCGCGAGGCGTCCGGCGGGTAACGAAACCGCATGGGCTTCGAGATGGTGATGAAACGGGTCAAGCCGACGGTCGAAGACGGGCGGCGTGCGTTGTGTGAGCATGCGGCCGGACGCGCTCGGCTGGCCCGCGCGCGTTACGGCCCCGAAATCGACATGCCGGCGATGCTGCGGCTCCTGGGCGATGCAGAGGTCGTCCGGCATCCGGTCGAAATCTGTTTCGAGGCCGCACCGCTCGAACCCGGTGAATTCGCGTATGCGTCGCCGTGTGGCGAGCGGCCGCACGAAGGCTTCCGTCTGTTCGTACATCCGCATTTCGAGGACCGTCCCGAGGCGTTGCCGTTGCTGATCGCGTATCACCTGGTGCGGATCAACTACGGGGTGGTCGCGACCCACGAACACGCGGAAATCTTCGGCGCGACGCTGCTGGGCATGACGCGAGACGAGTATTACGAAACGCTGTGCGCGCTGGCCGACGAGATCGCGGTCGAGCAGCCCGCCCCTGCGAGAGGACGGTAAACCCGATGGCTGTAGTCGGAGCGTTTGCCCGCGTAGATCCCAAAGACGTGCCGGCGACCCGCGCGCGGCTCGAGCAGCTCGACGGAGTATCGATATTCGACCTCGACGAGCCGCCCAAAGTAGGCATTTTGATCGAGGCGGACGACATCGACACCGCTCACGCCATCCTGACCCGTCAGGTCAAGGTGGTGGACGGTGTCTGGGGCGTCTGGCCCATTTACGTACACGCGGAACCCGACGAAGTTGACGCAGAACAGGTACAACAGGCCGTCGCCGACGACGCCTGCTAACGGTTACAAGGAGCGCAACCTATGGACACGACCCGTCGCGATTTCATAAAAGCCGCGGCCATGACCGCTGTCGCCTCCGTGGCAGGCGGTACGGCGGCGGCCCAGTCAATCCAGGGATTCGGCAAAGGAATCACCTGGCACAAGTCCGTCTGCCGATTCTGCGGAACCGGCTGCGGCGTCATGCTCGGCATGCAGGGCGGCAAGCTCGTCGCGCTGCGCGGCGACCCGAAACACCCCACGACCAAGGGCCTCGTGTGCGCCAAGGCCCTGTTCCTGCCCAAGATCGTGCGGTCGAAGGACCGGCTCAAGCACCCCATGGTCCGCCGCAACGGCAAGTTCGTGCAAATCGGTTGGAACGAGGCGATGGATCTGCTCGCCGACAAGTTCGCCGCCGCCATCAAGAAACACGGCCCGGACAGTGTCGCCTATTACGGCTCGGGCCAGGCGCTTTCCGAGGAAAGCTACCTCGCCAATCGCATCTTCAAAGGGGGCATCGGCACCAACAACGTCGAGGGCAACCCGCGTCTGTGCATGGCGAGCGCCGTCGGTGGTTACGTCACGACGTTCCACAAAGACGAGCCGATGGGCTGCTATGACGACATCAACTACGCCAAGGTCTTTTTCCTCGTCGGCTCGAACACCGCGGAATGCCACCCGGTCATCTTCGACCAGATTCTGGCCCGCAAGCAGTCCAACCGCGATGTGCTGGTGATCGTCTGCGACCCGCGCAAGAGCCCGATCACCTCGATCGCCGACGTGCACCTCAACCCCGTCCCCGGCTACGACCTGGCCGTGTTCCACGCGATGGCCCACGTCATCATCAAGGACAACAAGCACAACCCGGACTTCATCAAGAACCACTGCAACTTCATGACGATGAAGGACGGCAAGCGGGTCAAGGTCTCGTTCGACGATTACGTCAAGTTCCTCGAACAGTTCACTCCCGAGAACGCCGAGCGCATCTCCGGCGTCCCCGCTGAGAAAATCGTCGAGGCCGCCCGCATCTTCGCCCACGGCCCCACCATGACGTTCTGGACCATGGGCCTCAACCAGCGTACCCGCGGCGTCTGGGCCAACAACCTGATGCACAACCTGCACCTGATCACCGGCCAGATCGGCAAACCCGGGTGCACGCCGTTCTCGCTCACGGGCCAACCCAACGCCTGCGGCGGCGTGCGCGATACCGGCTCGCTTTGCCACATCCTGCCCTACGGCCGCACGGTCAAGAAAGCGGCCCACCGCGAACAGATGGAGAAGATCTGGGGTGCCAAGCCCGGTACGATCAAACCCAAACCCGGACTCAACACGGTTGAGATGTTCCGTGCGTTGGCCAAGGACAAGATCCAGGCGATCCTGATCCTCAC
>JALSRY010000382.1 GCA_026984555.1 Phycisphaerae bacterium | reverse complement strand
GCCGGCCGGCCCGCGCGGGGATCGGCGACCGGGCGACGGCGCCAGGCCCGGGCGTTATCATGGCCGCCGGCTCGGAGCGCCCATCTGCCAGTCGCGGTGTAGCGGGCGACCGGCGTCGTATCGCGGGAAACCGAGCGCCGCACCGGGGATCGCGCTTGTGGCTTTCGGCGGGTGCGGTGCTCCGACGAGGGATGTCGGGTTCGCGAGAAAGTGCATCAGACGTCGCCGAGGAATCCCATGCCGATCTATCGCGTCGAGGTCTACCCGCGCGGGCAGCGCGGCGAATTCGCCGCCGACGAAACCCTGGCCGAGCGGATGCGCCGGGCGGGGCTGTGTGCGCTGCGTCGCGTGTTGGTTTCGCGCCTGTACCTTATCGAAGGACGCTTGGACCGCGGCGAAGCCGAGCGCATCGCCCGCGGATTGCTCGCCGACCCTGTTACGCAAACGGTGCTCGTCGCCGCCCGCGATGACGAAATCGCGGAACCCGCCGGCGGTATCGCGGTCGAGGTTCACCCTCGGCCGGGCGTGATGGACCCGGTCGCCGAAAGTACGCGGGCCGAGTTACGGGCCGCGGGTTGGGCCGTCGAGAGCGTGCGGACGGCTCGGCGATACGTGTTCGAGGGGCCGCGCGATCCGCAGGTCGTGGTCGATGCGGTGGCCCGCGAAATCGCCAACGACTGCATCGAGCGGATCGTGGTCGGGTCGGCGGGCGTGAGGCCTGGGCCGCGCCCGCCGGTGACGGCCTTCGCGCTGAGGCGTGTTTCGATTTGCGAGCTGGACGATGCGGCGCTGGCGAAGTTGTCGCGTAGCGCGCACCTGTTTCTTTCGCTCGACGAAATGCGCACGATTCAGGCCCACTTCCGCCGCCGGGGCCGCGAGCCGACGGATCTCGAAATCGAGACGCTGGCCCAGACCTGGTCCGAACACTGCGTACACAAGACGCTCAAGGCGGCGGTCCGCTACCGCGGCACGCCGATGGGTGGACCGCCCGACGCCCCCGCTGTCGAGCTGCGTTACGACAACCTGCTGGGCGACACCATCGCCCGGGCGACGCGCGAGTTGATCGCCGCCCGCCGCGGCCCCGAGTGCCTCTCCGTTTTCGAGGACAACGCCGGCGTGATCGGGTTCGACGAAGATTTCGGCATCGCGCTCAAGGTCGAGACGCACAACCATCCCTCGGCGATCGAGCCCTACGGCGGGGCGGCGACCGGGACGGGGGGGTGCATTCGCGACATCATGGGCTGCGGACTCGGCGCCCGCCCGATCGCCAACACCGACGTCTTTTGCGTGGCGCCGCAGAACTGGCCACGCGATCGGCTGCCCAAGGGCGTGCTCCATCCGCGCCGCGTGCTCGAAGGCGTCGTGCGCGGCGTCGCGGACTACGGCAACCGCATGGGGATTCCGACCGTCAACGGCGCGATCCACTTCGACGCGCGCTACCTCGGCAACCCGTTGGTGTACTGCGGCTGCGTCGGGCTGATTCCGCGCGACCGGATCCACAAGGCCGCCTTGCCGGGCGACCTGGTCGTCGTCATCGGCGGGCGCACCGGCCGCGACGGCATTCACGGCGCGACGTTTTCTTCCGCGGAGCTGACCGATTCGCACGCCGACGAGTTCTCGCACGCCGTCCAGATCGGCAACGCGATTACCGAGAAGCGTTGTCTCGACGCGTTGCTCCGGGCGCGCGACGCCGCCGGGGGCTGCCTTTATCACGCCGTGACCGATTGCGGCGCGGGCGGGTTGAGCAGTGCGGTGGGTGAGATGGCCGAGCGGGTCGGTGCTCTCGTCGATCTGGACCGTGTGCCGCTCAAGTACGCCGGCCTGCGCTATGACGAAATCTGGATCAGCGAGGCGCAGGAGCGCATGGTACTCGCCGTCGCCCCCGAGAACCTGGAGCGGCTCATGGAGGTCATGCGCGGGGAGGAGGTCGAGGCCACCGTGATCGGTACGTTCGGTCACGGCCCACCCGAGGCGCCGCGGTTGGAGGTGCGGTTCGAGGGGCAGACCGTCGGTGAGCTGGAGATGGGCTTCCTGCACCACGGTTTGCCACAGCGGACCTTGCGCGCCGAGTGGACCGCTGCCGATGCCGCGCCAGCCGCCGGCCCGGCACCGGCGGTGTCGGCGGCGGAAGACCTTCTGGCGCTGCTGGCGAGTCCCAGCGTCGCCGCGCGCGAGTGGGTGATTCGCCAGTACGACCACGAGGTCCAGGGCACCAGCGTCATCAAGCCGCTGGCCGGACCGGGCAACGGGCCGACCGATGCGGCGGTGTTGCGGCCGCGGCTCGATGGGTGGCGCGGCATCGCGCTGGGGTGCGGGATGGCGCCGCAACTGGCCGACGTGGACCCGTATTGGGCCGCCGCCGCCTCGATCGACGAGGCGTTGCGCAACGTGGTGTGTGTTGGAGGCGACCCGCGGCGGGCCGCGATGCTCGACAACTTCTGCTGGGGACGCTGCGACGACCCGCACCGGCTTGGCGGGCTCGTGCGGGCGTGCCAGGCGTGTTACGACACGGCGATCGCGCTGGGCGTTCCGTTCGTTTCGGGCAAAGATTCCCTCAACAACGAGTTTGCGCTGCACGCCGAAGACATCGAGCCGTTGCTCGAGACCATCCGCGCCCTGGGGGAACCCGCGCTGGCGACGGCGGCCGAGCGCGGGGCGGTGCTCTCCGGGCTCGCGCACCGGCTGCGCCGGACGCATCGGCTGGCCATACCCGGCACGCTCCTCATCAGCACCGTTGCACTGATCGACGA
>JALSRY010000381.1 GCA_026984555.1 Phycisphaerae bacterium | reverse complement strand
TCATACAGCGCCATCCGCAGCAACGGCAGTCCCAGATCGTCCGCGGCCGTGGCCGGCAATCGCTCGAGCAGACGCACCATCTCGAACGACACGTATCCCACCCAGCCCGGCGAAATCGGCGACATCAGCGGGCCGCGTCGCATTTCCCGGGCCAAACGTCGCCATAGCCGCCAGCCGTTCGCATCCCGCGCCACGACACGTCTACCGACCCGGAAAACCGCCGGCCCGCCCCGGGGCTGTTCGAGCACCCCCAACGGAGCGGTGCATACCAGGCCGACCCGCCCGTCGCCGTCACCGGCGCGCGGCATGCCGCGTCCCACTGCCCCGCATCCGTCCGAAACGAGGTCGGGAACCCCGGTGGCATCATCCAGCCAGGCGAGTTCGCCCTCGCCTGCCAGCGCCACCACGGCGGCGGCCACGTCTTGCGGCCACGCGAGCTCCATGCTGTTCCAACCGCCCTTCATGCCGACGACATGATACCGAGGCGAGCGGGTCTCGCATGGCGGATGTGTCCGCCGCCTGCCGAAATCCGCAGATCACCCTCCAGGCGCTGCGGCCGGACATACCACTACCTGAACTGCACCGCCTTCCCGGATCCAGCCGACCATCGCCGGGCATTTTCTCCCCCTCGCCCGAATCATCCCCGAACACGGAACGCCCCGGGGCATTGGAGCAGTTCCCGCGTGTTCGAAGCCCCGACTCGGGATTTGGCGGATTTCGCGCGCTCATGGCCGTTCATTTCGCGCCCTTGACGCAAGTGGCCTCAGGGGGGTATCCTAGGCGGTTCGCCGGCAGGTGATGCGCACGGTGCGCGCCGCGGAGTCGGCGGGAAGAGCGCTACGGCGGTCTGGGGCCGCCGGTGGCGATTGTCTCGGTGCATTCGCTTTGGCCTTGATTGGCTCGCCAGGAGGTGACATTTGGCATCCCCGTTGGTCCGCGAGATGTTGGAAGCGGGTATTCATTTCGGCCACCATTGCAGCCGGTGGAACCCGAAGATGAAACCCTATATCTATGGCCGGCGGAATTCGATCCACATCATCGACATTCGCGAGACGCTGCGTGGCCTGCTTTATGGCCAGCGCTTCCTGTCGCGCGTTGTCGCCGGCGGGTCGGACGTCCTGTTTGTCGGCACCAAACGCCAGGCACGCGAAGCCGTCAAGGAGCAGGCCGAACGCTGCGGCATGCACTACGTGATCGAGCGTTGGCTGGGCGGCACGCTTACCAACTTCCGCACGATCCGCTCGCGGCTCAAGCGCCTCGAAGAACTCGAAGCCCTCGCCGCCGGCCCCCGATGGGAAACGGACTACTCCAAGAAGATGCAGTCCACGCTCTCCCGCGAGCTGCGAAAAATCCGGCGAAACCTCGGCGGCGTCCGCAACATGAACAAGCTGCCCGGCGCGCTCGTGGTCATCGACGTGCGCAAGGAGGTCAACGCCGTCCGCGAGGCCCAGGCTCTCGGCATCCCCACGGTCTGCTTGATCGACACCGACAGCGACCCCGACTTCGCCAGCATCGCGATTCCCGGAAACGACGACTCGATGCGGTCCATCCGCCTGATCGTCACCAAGTTGGCCGACGCCATCGAAGAGGGTAAGCGAGCCCGGCCCGAACCGGCCGCCAAGAGCGACTCCCGCGAGGGGCAGGGCACGCCCGGCCCCCGACGTCGCGCGCGTCGTTCGACCCCGGCTGCGGAGCCGGTGACCACGACAACGGCGAGCGCTCCGGCGCCGGCACCTGCTCCGGCCCCGGCACCCGCTCCGGCTGAGACGCCCCCGCCGACCTCCGAGCAGGTCGCGGCTCCGCCCAGCCCCGCCCCTTCGACGGAGCCGTAAGAACCCGGCCGAAAACTCCTCGGCCCGCGGACAAGAAACCAAGAAAGCGGCTCGCGGGAGGACGCGGGCCCGCAGTGCCGAAGGCGGCGACGGCGGCTTGTACGAACGTTCGTCACCGAACCCGAGACAGATGTTTCCCCCTACAGCTTGATCGCAGGAGCAATGGTGATGGAAATCACGGCCGCGATGGTAAAGGCCCTTCGTGAAAAAACCGGCCTGCCGATGATGGAGTGCAAGAAGGCACTCACCGAGGCGGGCGGCGACGAGGCCAAGGCGATCGAAATCCTCAAGGAGAAGGGCGCCGCGAAAATGCAGAAAATGGCGCACCGCGAGGCCGCCGAAGGATGCGTCGTCTGTTGGCGCGATCCGCAAACCGGCCAGGCCGGCATCGTCGAGCTGCGCTGCGAAACCGCTCCGGTCGCATCCAACGAGGAGTTCCTGGCGCTGGCCGAGCAAATCGCGCATCGGGCCGCCCTGTGCGAGCACCCCACCGTCGAAACGATCCGCGACGAACCTCTCGTCGATGATCCCTCCAAGACGATCGGCGGTTTGATGGACGAAGTCTTCAACCGCATTCGCGAAAACATGAAGATCGCCCGCGTCGCCCGGCTCGAAGGCCACACCGGCCACTACGTCCACCACACCGGGAAGGTCGGCGTCCTGGTCGAGATGAGCGAAGCCTGCGACGACGCCGTGAAAACCGACATTTGCATGCACGTCGCGGCGATGGACCCGCCCTGTCTCAACCGCGAGCAGGCCGATCCCAAGGAGGTCGAGCAGCAACGGGCGCGCTTCGCCGAAGAGGCCAAAGGCAAACCCGAACCGATTGTCGAGAAGATCGTCGGTGGCAAGATGGGCCGCTGGTTCTCCGAATTCGTGTTGCTCGAACAACCCTTCGTCAAGGACGATAAGAAGTCG
>JALSRY010000380.1 GCA_026984555.1 Phycisphaerae bacterium | reverse complement strand
CCTATGTCAACCTTCCCAGTACCGGCCAGGACCTGGTCTACACGTTCTCCGACGACGAAATCGCCGCGTTCAACGACTACCTCACAGATCAGCGCGTCGGGATCGGCTTCGACCCGGATTGCCATTTCTATAACGATGGCATCTCGCTCGTCGTCACCGTCCCCGAACCCGCCACCGCCGCCCTGGTCGGTCTCGGCCTGCTCGCGGCGTGGCGGCGACGATAAACGCCGCGCCCCGACCCGCGCCCCCTCCGCACACGGCCAGGCCGCCCGCCAGGTGGATGCCTCCATATCGCCGCGAAGCCGGAGTGGGTTTTTCCCGGGGGATGGTTACAATACGGCACTGACACGCTCGGCCCGGAGGTCGGTGAGCCCCCCGGGCCGGCCAGCATAGGCCTCCGGACCAGTGCCACGACCAAACCAACAACCCGAAGTCATCCGCCTCGAAAACGTCACCAAAACCTACCACAGCCCCGGAGCCGCCATCGAAGTCCACGCGCTGCGCGGGGTCTCGTTGGCCGTCCATCAAGGCGAATACGTTGCCATCGTCGGCGCCTCCGGCAGCGGCAAGAGCACCCTGATGAACATCCTCGGCTGCCTCGACCGCGTCACCTCCGGCACCTACTGGCTCTACGGCCAGGATGTCTCCACGCTCGACGACGACGCACTCTCCGACGTCCGCGGCAGACGAATCGGGTTCATCTTCCAGAGCTTCAACCTCATCGCCTCGCAAACCGTCCTCGAAAACCTCGAAGTACCCATGTTCTACCAGGGCGTACCCGCCGCCGAACGACGCACCCGAGCCCTCGCCGCCGCCGAGCGGGTCGGCCTCGGTCAACGCTGGCACCACCGGCCCAGCGAGCTCTCCGGCGGGCAGCAACAGCGCGTCGCCATCGCGCGGGCCCTCGTCAACGACCCGGTCATGGTGCTTGCCGACGAGCCTACCGGAAACCTCGACAGCCAGACCGGACAAAGCATTCTCGCGCTGCTCGAACAACTCAACGCGGCGGGCATGACCGTCATCATGGTCACGCACGACAAGGACGTCGCCGCCCGGTGCCACCGCTCCGTCGAACTCAAGGACGGACGCATCCATCACGACTCGGCCGCAACCCAAGCGACATCCTCATAACGCGCGTCTGATAAGCCGACCTCACCCCCCATTTTTCCGAAACCGCGCACGAAAAAAAGTCTGGACTTTCACCCACCCCCGTCTATGATGTTCCAACTTCGCGATGGCAAACGCGGGCAGGGCGTGCTCGTCGCCCCGCGAAGTCGGGAATGGAGATTCTGGGGGGCGCGGCCGCGCGGGCCGTGGGGTGGGGGGTTGGAGACCACAACACATGTACGCGTTTTCCACGCGCTTGGTGTGTAGTCTCATTGTATTGGCTGGCTTCTTCGGAGAGCAGGGCGCATCGGTCGAAACCGCGCCCGGACCCGTCGCGGGCGCTTGGATCGCCCCGGCCCTATCCGTGACGCCCGAACCAACCGCCACCGCAAACCCACCAGACAGCACCGGCGCGGACGTGCCCCGCGCTGTCATCACCAGCGATCCACCACCGCCTGCCGGCGCTACAAACGTCGTGCTGCGGCGGGTCTATCGCGTAACCGCCTACTGCGACCGCGGTACGACGGCGGCGGGCGTTCCCTCCGGCGTCGGACAGTGCGCCGCCCCGGCCGACATCCCCTTCGGCGCCGAAATCTACATCCCCGCGCTCGACCGTACCTTCATCGTCACCGACCGCACCGCCAAACGGTTCCGGTTCAACACCGTCGATCTGTTCATCCCTTCGAAAACACAGTGCAAACGCTTCGGCCGGCGATATCTCGAATGCGAAATCACCCTGCCGGCGGTCACGCCACATTACGGCTCCAAGCGCCTGCTCCACCAGGCCAGACGGGTCGCACGCTGACGCGATACCTCACCCCGCCCCGAACCTTGTCCGCCCGGAGTCCTTCCCCCATCCCCGCTGCGAGCCGCCCTCGGCCGGCTTCGCCAACCGAACCGACCAACACCCCGCCAAACCTGTGACCCGACGACCGGACCCCGCGCGGCGCCACGTGGGGATTCACGCCGGCGGCACCGGGGGATAGACTGCCCGCCATGAACATCGTTTCACAGGGCATCGACATCGTCGTCTGCGCGCGGATCGAGCACATCTGGCGGCAACACACCACCTCCTTTCTCAACCGCATCTATACGCCCGCCGAACAGGATTACTGCGTGAATTGCAAACGGCCGGTCGAACGGCTCGCGGGAAGGTGGGCAGCCAAGGAGGCCGTACTCAAGGCGTTGGGAACGGGCTGGCGCGCCGGAATCGAGTTCCGCGATATCGAAACGCTGCCCGACCCGCTCGGCAAGCCACTGGTCACGCTGCACAACAAGACCGCCGATCTGGCACGCACGTTGGGCATCGACCACATCCTCATGTCGATCTCGCACGCCGGAGAGTACGCCGTCGCTTCCGCCATCGCGGTCGGGGCCGACCACCACCCCACGACACCCTCGCCCGCCACGCCGTAGCCGCTCAGCTCAGCCCGCGTTCGCACAACCAGTAGTACAGCAGGCGGGCCAGCACCGTGGCGCGGTACCGCGCCGTCGAGCGAATATCGTCGATCGGCGAAATGTCCGCCGCCAGCAAACGACCGATCTCTCCCGGCGAGCCGAACCGCTCGCCGCGACCCAACGCACTTTCCAACGCCCGACAGCGACGCACCGTCGGCGCGACGCTGTGGGCCACGATCCGCCAGCCGGACG
>JALSRY010000379.1 GCA_026984555.1 Phycisphaerae bacterium | reverse complement strand
GCGCAGTTCCTGGGCCTGACGCTGGAGTTCGTAGGCCAGCCCGCTGTCGCCGCGGGCGAATGCCAGATCGGCCGCGGCCCGCTTGGCCGCGTACACATAGGCCTGGACTTCGCACAACGCGATCGGCCCCGTCGCGTCCGTTCCGTCTTCGTGGAAGACCGAATCCCCCGAATCTTTCCATCCCTGGTTTTTCAGCCCGGTGGCCGAGGCGGTGTATTCCACGTATCCGTCGCCGTCCTGGTCGCCGTACTTGTCGATCCATTCCAGCGCACGCTCGATGTGGGGCCAGATACGGTGGATGAAGGCCGTGTCACCGGTGCGGCGGTGGTACGCCCCGGCGGTGTAGACGAACAGGGGAGTGGCATCGACGCTGCCGTAGTAGCGGTCGAACGGCGCCTCGCCGAGGTTGGCCATCTCGCCGTGGCGGGTCTCGTGGAGAATCTTTCCCGGCTGCGCGTCGCGCTCGGGGATGAAGTCGTCGGCCTGGGTGTCGGCGAGGAACGAGAGCACGCCCCGCGCCAGCGCCGGCTCGATCCACAAGTGCTGGAGCGCCGTGATCAGCCCGTCCCGTCCGAACGGAGCGCTGTACCAGGGAATGCCCGCATAGGGGTAGTGCCCGTGTTCGGTCTGCGTCACGAGCATGTGCACATCGAAGTAGGAGCGCTCGAGCCAGTCGTTGAACTGCTCGTTCGAGGTCGAGACGTGGCAGGCCTGTTCGCGCGCGGCCCCGACCAGCCGGCGCGCCCGCGTGCGCCACGCCCGGAACGCGTCGCGCGGGGGTCGGGCGTCGGGAGTCGGTTCGTGCCCTTCGGGGTCGGTCTGCGTCGCGAAAACCAGCGAGAGATAGAGCTCCGCGAACCCCCGCGGCGTGATGCAGAGCGTCACGGCGATGCCGTCGGGGCGACAGGCCAGTGGTGGCGGTTCGATACGCAGACGGGTGTGCCGTTGGATTTCGTCGAGCCCGGTGTACGCGAACGCGACGCCGTCGTGCTCGAAGCGGGGGTCGTGGAGCCGGCCGCGGCGGTGACGTTGCATCCCGCGGATTTCGAACACGTCGCGAAAATCCGCCGACACCACCAGCGACAGGGGAATCTCGACCGGATCATCGGCGTAGCTGCGGATCCTGATGCGCTGGCAGCACCCGGCGTCCGACAGCACCGTGGAACGCTCGATGTAGAGCAGCCCGCGGGGGATCGGGGTGTGCACCGCGGAGCGGACATCCGGGTTGGTGAGGTGGACCTTGAGCTGCGTGTTGTCGTCGCGGACGGTCGAGCTCAGCAGCAGCGGTCGCCGGCCCCAGAGTTGCAACTCCAACCGCGACACGTGCCGCGTGCCGGCATGGTAGATGCCCTGCTCGGGGCTGCTCTCTGTGCGAATGTCCCCGAACGCGTCGAAGACAGCGAACGTCTCGTTGCGCTTGAGCACGAACGGCAGCGGGCCCGGTCGCGCGGACCGGGCCACCACCGCGTACTCGGTGCCGATCGCCGGCGAATCAGGCATAGGCCTCCACTCCCGTCAGCGGCCGGCTCGGCACCGCAACCAGCAGGCGTCGATACGCCCGCAGGTAGTCGTCGGCCATGCGCTCGACGCAGAACCGCCGCTCGAACGTATCCCGGCAACGCCGCCGATCCAGCTCGCCGACACGCCGCGCCGCCTCCACCGCCTGGTCGAGGCGATCCACGACGAAACCGGTTACGCCGTCGTCGATCACCTCCGGCGTCGAGCCGTTGCGCCACGCGACCACGGGCGTCCCGCACGCCATCGCCTCGATCATCACCAGCCCGAACGGTTCGGGCCAGTCGATCGGGAACAGCAACGCCCGCGCCCGACCCATGAAATCGTTCTTCGCCCCGTCGTCGATCTCGCCCACGAAGTCTACCAGCGGATGGTCCAGCAGCGGGCGAATCTCTTGCTCGAAGTAGTCCCGGTCGGCCTTGTCCACCTTCGCGGCGATTCGCAGCGGCACGCCCAGACGCGTCGCAATCTCGATCGCCCGGTCGACGCGCTTTTCCGGCGAAATCCGCCCAACGAACGCGAAATAGTCTTCAGCTTGCGGGTGGAACGTATACAGGTCGCGCGGCAAGCCGTGGTAGACCGTCGCCAGCCACCGCGCTCCACGCACCGGGCGCCGCTGGGCGTCCGAGATCGACACCACGGGTACGTCGTCGAACTCCGCGTACAGCGGCTGTAGCTCGGGCATGTCCAGCCGGCCGTGGAGCGTCGTCACCGCCGGCGTGTTCAAGCGGCGGACGAGGGGATAGTGCAGGTGGTCGGTGTGGAAGTGAATCACGTCATAACGGTCGGCATCGGACAAGACCCGCTCGAGCATCAGCGTTTCGTAAACCGTTGGCACACAGTTGGTTCCGCTGAGCCGCAACGCGCGCGGCACGATCGGGATCAACTCCGCGCCGGTTTGCGAATCCCCGCTGGCATACAACGTGACCTCGTGCCCCCGGCGAACCAACTCCTCGGTCAAATACGATACGACACGCTCCGTGCCCCCGTAACGCTGTGGCGGCACGCTTTCGAACAGTGGAGAAACCTGGGCTATGCGCATGGTTCTGACACCTCCCGAACGGTTCGATCTCGCCGGCTGCCCCCGCCGACGCAAACGCCCGCCTGTCGAGATGTACGAGAATCCGCGATCGCGGTTCCGCGCGTTGCCCTCGCGTTGCGTTCGGACGCGATGCGTTCGAGTGTTGGCACGCCGCCTCCGCCTGGGGCGCGAGCGTGCCGGACGACCCGCGGGCAGACCGGGG
>JALSRY010000378.1 GCA_026984555.1 Phycisphaerae bacterium | reverse complement strand
GATCGGCCACATGCGCCTGCGTATGGACGGGAACGGTATCGCCGACGCAAGTGGTGATGTCCGACCGGGGCTTGCCCACGTTCTCGATGGTGCCGCTGGCGAGCGCTCGCTCGGCCGGCATCTCCAACAGCCGAAACTTGAACGATGTGCTTCCGATGTTGACGACGAGCACATTCATGACGGCACCATCGTACAACAAGGCCCGCCCGGCGCGGAGTCGGTGAGCCGGCCAAAACGTGTTTACACGCTTTGCGAAGCAGGTACCATAAGACTTGGAACACCCGGGGATCAGCGGGGATACGTTCGCGATCATACCTGGGCAAACCCGCGCGGCACGTGTCGCTGGAGTTGGCCGACATGAACCCTGCCAGAGCCGGCAATTCGGCAGAACACCGGCCCGCGAATCATCCCGACGATCCGGCGTCGGGACCCGGCCCATGCCCAATCCTGCGGTGGCAGTGGGATACCGGCACCGGCGAGGTCACGATGTGTGATTTCATCTCACCGGACAAGCCGGAAGACGAATCAGCCGCGCAACGTTTTCACGGCTGGGAAGCGCTGATTCACGGCGATGACCTCCCCGAAGCGATGAACCGGCTACGCGATTGCGCGGAGGGACGCACCGCGTCGTATCAATCCGAGCACCGGCTGCCACCATCGGCCGGCGGCGAGCGTTGGGTGCTCGATTGCGGGCAGGTGACGCGGCGCGATGCTCGTGGCCATGCGTCGCGTTTGGCGGGAATCCGCATGGACGTCACCCGCCTCATGATCGCACAGCGCGCCCTGCGGGCCAGCGAACAACGCTTGCGCACGCTGATCGACGCCGTCCCGGACTTCATCTGTTTCAAGGATCGCGAGGGTCGCTGGCTGGAAGCGAACGCGTATGGCTTGCGGATGTTCAACCTCCATGACAAGGACTACCGCGGCAAGACGGACACCGAGCTCGCCGAGCTGAGCCCCGCGTATCGGGATGCGTTGCTGGTTTGTCGGGAGACCGACCGGAAAGCGTGGGAAGCCGGCTCCCCGACGCGCGGCGACGAAACGATCGTCGGCTCCGACGGGCGCACCTACATCTACGACGTGGTGAAGGTTCCCACCTACCACCGGGACGGAACGCCGATGGGGCTGGTGGTGCTCGGACGCGATGTAACGCAGCGCCGCCGCGCCGAGCGAGAACGTCGAGAGCTCGAGGCGAAGATTCAGCACGCCCAGAAGCTTGAGAGCCTCGGGTTGCTGGCGGGTGGCATCGCGCATGACTTCAACAATCTGCTCGTCGGCATCCTGGGCAACGCCGAACTGGCGATGGACGAATCCGGCGAGTCGTCAAGCCTGCGTGACTACTTGGCCGGCATCCAGAACGCCGCCCATCGCGCCGCCGAGCTGACGCACCAGATGCTGGCATATTCCGGCAAAGCCCGCTTCATCACCGAGCCCGTGGATCTCAACGCGCTCGTCCGCGAAATGGGGCACCTGCTGGAAATCGCGATCTCCAAGAAAATCACGATTCGCTACGATTTCTGCCCGGATCTCCCCTCCGTGGCGGCCGACGCCACCCAGCTCCGCCAGGTGGTCATGAACCTGATCACGAACGCATCGGAAGCGATCGGCGACCACTCCGGCCTCATTCGCATTTCGACCGGACTCCGCGACTGCGATGCGGCGACCCTGAGTCAGGCATCGGTCGGGGAACCACCTCCCCCGGGTCGCTACGTATTCCTGGAAGTCGCAGACACCGGCTGCGGCATGACCGCCGACACGAAAGCCCGCATCTTCGATCCCTTCTTCACGACGAAGTTCACCGGCCGCGGCCTGGGTTTGGCAGCCGTGCTTGGCATCGTGCGCGGGCACCGCGGCGCACTGGCGGTCGAAAGCGAACCGGGCCGGGGCAGCACGTTTCGCCTGCTGCTTCCTCCGGCCACGCAACGCCGCGACGCCCGACCAGCTCCCGCCGCCCCACCCGTTCACGCCGAGAGCGAACGAACGATCCTGGTGGTCGATGACGAGCCGGGCGTGCGCGCGGTCGTGCGCGCGACGCTCGAGCAGGCCGGTTTCGGAGTGTTGACCGCCACCGACGGTGACGACGCGATCCTCGTGTTCCGCCAACACATGGACGCGATCAGTTGCGTACTTCTGGATCTGACCATGCCGCGTAAAGGGGGAACCGAAGTCATTCGCGAGCTCCGCGCGATTCGCCCTGATGTCCCCATCGTGCTGACCAGCGGGTACGACGAATCCGACGTGGTGCATCGTCTCGGGGCGCTCGAGTTGGCGGGGTTCGTGCAGAAACCCTACCGCGGTTCCGATTTGCTGGCCGCAATCCACAAGGCGCTCCGATAATCCGCGGCGGCGTCTCCCGGCGGACGCGACCGGCGAAAAATGCCGACTTTTCCTCAAGTTTTCGGAAGTCGGCCGCCGATGCGCAAGCTGGCGTGGTGTTGCTACCAGTCGATCGGGGTGGCCGCCACGCGACATCTGCTTCGCCGAACGCCGCGGGTTCGCGCAGGCCGACAAACTGGTTTTGCAAGGTGGGAAAGAAGCCTCCCCACCCCCAACACACTCTTGCTCAGGAGGGAACACCATGTTCAAACACCTCGCATGCACTCTTGGCCGAGTTCTGACCGTAGCGCTGCTCGCCGCCGCGCTCCCCGCCCCCCCACCGGCCACGGCCGACGAACCGATCATCATCGACCACACCTGCACGGATCTGAGCCAGGTGCCGGCGTACTGGATCGAACAAGCGAAGCTGCTGACGATCCACTATGCCCACACGTCGCACGGCAGCCAGGTCAACAGCGGCGCCGAATTGCTCGAAACCCAGCATCCGTTCTACAGCTTCGCACGCCGCCAGAGCGGCACCGAAGGCCTGCCTCCCGAAGAGGATCCACCGGCCCTGCGCATGTACGACGGCAACCCGCCCGAAACGTACATCAACCCCGAGGACTACTGGGAAAGCGACGACGGCCGCAACCGCACCCGCGCCGTCGCCGACACGGGGCATTACAACTTTTCGATGTGGTCCTGGTGCGGGCAGCTCTCGTGGTACAGCGAATCGTCCGTACAGAACTACCTCGACGTGATGAACCAGTTCGAAACCGAATACCCCGACATGCGATTCATCCTCATGACCGGACACACCGACGGCAGCGGCGTCGACGGCACCCTCAATCGCAACAACAACCTGATCCGCCAGTACGCCCTCGATCACAACATGGTGCTGTTCGATTTCGCCGACATCGAGAGCTGGGATCCTGACGGGGTGTGGTACCTGCCACTGGGTTGCAACGACAACGGCGACTACGACGGCGGCAACTGGCCCAGCGAGTGGTGCGCTGCCCATCCCGACAGCGAGCTGTGCGACTATTGTTCCTGCGCGCACTCGCAAGCGATCATCTGCAACCTCAAAGGACGCGCCTTCTGGTGGATGATGGCGCGACTCGCCGGATGGTCCGGGTCGCCCGCCGGCGACATTGACAACGACGGCGACGTCGACCTGGCCGACCTCGCCACCCTGCTGGCGTGCTACGGCGCGTGCACCGGCGACGCTGCCTATAACCTCGCCGCCGACTTCGATGGCAGCGGCTGTGTGGATCTGGGCGATCTGAACGTGCTGCTCGCGCACTACCAGCAGTAAGGGCCGGCGCTCGCGGTTCGGAGACCGGTCGCCCTTCGATCGGTCTCCGCCCGCGGGTGGCCGCGTGCGTCTCCGACCGGGCGTTTCCGAACGAGTATCAGGCAGCTTCGTCAGCGCTGGTGGTGGCGGCGTGGTCTCCCTCGGCCTCATCGAGTGCCGACGGCTGGGGCGGCTTCACATAGAACTCGGGCACGAGGTCGTGCAGCCGCCGGCGGGCAGCCGCCCGGTCCAGCTCGTCGGCCTCGGCCAGGAGGCGTTCGATCGCGGGAACGAGGCGGTCCCAGTCTTCGGGGCGTTTCTGCCAGATGCCGATCTTGGGGTGTGCCGTCCGGGAGACGTCCTCGCCCTCGATCGAGAGCTCCTCGTAAAGCTTCTCGCCCGGGCGAACGCCCGTGAAGACGATCTCGATATCCTCGCCGACGCGGAACCCGGAAAGCGTGATCAGGTCGCGGGCGAGATCGACGATCTTGACGGGTTCGCCCATGTCGAGCACGAAAATCTCCCCCCCCCGGCCCATCGACGCCGCCTGCAAGACCAGTTGCGACGCCTCGGGAATGGTCATGAAGAAGCGCACCATGTCGGGGTGGGTTACAGTGACTGGGCCGCCGCGGGCGATCTGCTCTTTGAAGATGGGTACCACGCTCCCGCTGCTGCCGAGCACGTTGCCGAACCGCACGGTGACGAACTGCGTTTCGACGCGCTCGTTGAGGGCCTGGATGTACATCTCCGCGATGCGCTTCGAGCCGCCCATGATGCTCGTCGGATTCACCGCCTTGTCGGTCGAGATCATCACGAACTTCTCGCAGCCGTACTTGGCAGCGGCATCCGCGACCGTCCGCGTTCCGTGAATGTTGTTCTTCACCGCTTCGCCGGGGTTGATCTCCATCATCGGCACGTGCTTGTGGGCGGCCGCGTGAAACACGGCCGTCGGACGCTCGCCCGCGAACACATGCTCGACCCGGCCACCGTCACTGATATCGGCGATGTACGGCACGACGGAGATATCGGGGAATCGGCTCCGCAGCTCGCGGTCGATTTCAAACAGGTGCTGCTCAGCTTGCTCGATGAGCACGAGCCGCTTGGGGTTGAATCGCGCGATCTGCCGGCACATCTCCGAGCCGATCGACCCGCCCGCACCAGTCACCATGACCACGCGACCATCGATGAACTTCGCGATCTCGCCGGTGTCGAGTTCCACCGGCGGACGGCCGAGCAGGTCGTTGATATCGACATCGCGAATCTGCGTGTAGGTGGCACGGCCGGTGATCAGGTCGGCCAGCGCCGGCAGCGTCTTGAAGCGCAGATTGGTGCCCTGACACAGATCGACGACGCGGCGGACCTGCTTGCGACTCGCCGAAGGCATCGAGATCAGGATTTCGTCGATCGAAAGCTCGTCGCAGACCTCCTTGACCTTGTCGATCGGACCGAGCACCTCGACGCCGTGAATGCTGGCCCCCCACTTGGTCGGATCGTCATCGAGGAAGCCTTCGACACGATACTGCAACACGGGTTGGCGCAGGATCTCACGCACGACGTTCTCGCCGGCGTCGCCGGCCCCGAGGATGAGCAGCTTCGGCGCGGCCCCCTCCTGGACCGGCTGGACCTCCTCGTGGTAGAGACGAACGACGAAACGCGCCCCGCTGATCAGCGCGATGGTGCCGGCAAAATCGAGGATCAACACGGAATCGGGGAAATTGCGCCCGCCGAAGGGCTCCCACGCGAAATCCGCATACCCCAAAAGCTGGGCGACGTATTCCGCGTTGACCATCGCGTAATAGATGCCGAATACCCAAAGGAAACTGATGAACGCCGCCTTGGTCACCTGAACGACGTCGCGCATGCTCACATAACGCCACGAACTGCGATAGAGCCCCAGCGCGCCGAAAATCGCCCACTTGACCAGCACCACAATGGGCAGCAGCGGGAGAAAAAAGACGTTGAACCACACCTCGGGCTTGGAAAAGTTGTACGCCAACCCGAACGCCATCAGCCAGCTCAGAACAAACAGCAGCAGGTGCCCGCTGGTGGCCACAAACAGCCGGTGCGCGCGGGCCCACCACGCGATGCGGCTGACTTCGAAGTCTCGTTTTTCGGCGTCGGTCATGGGTTCCAAGTCACTGTAGGCCTGCGGCCGGATTCGCAATCCCCGGCGACGCCGGCGCCACGCGCGCTCGACGCTTGCGCGGCCGGGACCGGGAAGCGATCGCTATCGGCGTAGCGCCGCCGCCAAGGCATAACGCACGCGCATCATCTTCTCGCTGGTCTCGGATGCGAAGCTCGTGTTCTTGATCCGGTCGAGCGCTTGCCGCAAACGCACACGATCGTTGAGCCCCCAGGCACAATACGCCTGGATCGCGTACATCTCGGGCATCGCGGGGTTGTTCTCGCCGACGCGGAGATGATCTCGCATCAGCTTCTCGAACTCGCGCGATCGTCCGGCCGTCGTATCGCCCGTGCCGGCTGCCTGGTAATCGCCGAAATACCGCGCGACGTTGGGTTCCTCGACGAAGATCGTCGGGCGGTTGGCCACAAGCTGTTGGAGATAACACAGCGCCTCCATGAGATGTTGACGCATCAGGGCGGTATTCACGAGCAGCAACCGCGCCTCGTGCGCCTCGGGGTTCAGGCGAACCACGGCGGTGAGAACGCGTTGCGCCCGTCCCAAGAGTTGCTCGCGATTCTCCACACCCGGAGCTGTGGCCTTGGCAAAAAGAGCCTCGGCGGTCTTCAGTTTCGACGCGACGTAAGCCGTATTCTCGCGCTGGAGTGCTTCGATCGGGTCGATCGTCGATCCCGCAACCCGTGCCGCATGTTTCACTTTCGGTGGAACCAGGCCGAAGAAGGCGTGAAACGAATCCGCCGGCGGCGATGGCGCATAGTAGGGCGTCGCGGGGATGTCCACCTCGACCTGAGAAAAACCGTGAAGCGGCGCGTCGAAACGCTCCGACTGTGTCAGCCGGGAAGCTACTGCGATTCCGGGATTGACCGATTGTCCCAACGCCCACGGAGGAACAGACCGCGGCGGCGCTGAAACCCCCAAGGGACGACCCAGGAATGCCTGGGGCAACGGCGGCGGTGGCAACCGGAACGATCCTCGGGCCGCACCGAAAAAATTGGTGGACGAGGCCCCTGCGAGCAGCCGCGACTGCCGTGATATGCCACGCCCCGCATCGAGTGTCCGAATGCGCGATTGGCGCGTATAGGTTCCGCCGATAAGTCCCAGACGCGTCGAAGCCGAACGGGTGGAGGGCCTGCTCACAAGTCTCTGGAGCTGCGTTCCCTGCGCGCGCACAGCCGGCGAATGGCCGATCGCGGCGCAAAACCCCGCCAGCACGATTCCTATCAGACGCGTTCTCACAAGGCTGATCCTCTCGGTGGGCGAGCCACCCTCCATGCCGGATCATACACGACCCGGACCACATCAATCAAACACCCCGCAAGTCGGGGACAAATCTCCGCAAACGCCTGCCCCCCAACGCTTTTCCGTTGACCTCGCTGTCGCCAACGGCTACTGTTAACATCGGGACGAGCGGGGTTCAAGTGTGAGGCGGTCACGTCGCGAAAGTTCATTTCCCGGCGGGCAACCTGTGTCCTCCCACACGCAGCTACTTGCGAATGCAAAGCACGAGAACCGATCATGAACAAAGGCCTATACGCGATCGCGGCACTGGTGTTCATCGTCGCCGGCTGCGATTTGAGCTTTTTGAGCAATCTTCCCGGCGGCGTCGGCCCCAACCAAAACGCGGCCAACGTGCGTGACGTCGCTGGCGAAGGGGCGGGTAACGCCGAATCTCCCGCGCGGAACTCCCCCGCGGCCCATGACCATCCGATAACCCTGCGGATCACCAACGCCGAGCCGCGCGACGCCCAATGTAGCGTCACGATGACACTCGCCGAGCAGCAGGTTCATTTTTCGTTTCGCAAGATTCCTGCCCAGTCGCGAGCGATTCTTATCGGACCAGACCAGGCCGACGAAATCCGCGTCGAGGCCACGTTCCTGGGCGATTCACCCCGCACCCTCGATGCGCAAATCCTGCGCATGGGGCACGACTATGACGGCGGCGACGTGATCGACATCACCCTCCGACTACCCGTCGAGCAGGAAGAGGGCGGTACGCCCCCACCACCCCCACCTGCCGAGCCTGCGGTCGCCGTGGCCGGACTCGATACGGATATCTCGATCGACGCGGGCGAAGTCGTCGCGTTCACGATCGAAACGTCCAACGCCCCGACCGGCGCCACCGTCGCCGCCATCGCGGACCCGGATAGCGACCCCACCAACGGCAACGAAATCACGATCGCCGGCGGCCTCTCCGCTTCGGCCGGTGTGTCGATTTCATGGAACACGGCCGGCGTAACACCCGGCACATACATGATTTACGGAATCCTTTCGTCCTCCGGGATCGAGCTGCGTTCTGACCCGGCGCCAGGCCGCGTTATCGTTTCCGAATCGGTGCCCCCCCCGCCACCGGCGACGATCGCCATCAGCGGGCTCGATCTGGACGCGCGCGTCAACCCCGGCACGGTCATCGGATTCGACGTGCTCACCGGCAACGCCCCCGAAGGCGCCACGGTAGCGGTCTACGGCGACGGAGCCGGCACCAACACGACCCCCGTCGTGATTCTCGCGGACACTCCCGCGGCAGGGGTCATGGCGATCACATGGGACACGAGCGAGGTTCCGCCGGACACGTACACCGTGCGCGCAGAGCTGCACGCAGCAGGCGACACGATCGTTTCTGCCTCCGCACCAGGTCGCATCATCATCAACGCGTTGCCGTCGCTGCGGATTGTCGCCCCGCAGGACGGATTCGCAGCCGACGTGAGCGAGTTTTTCCACGTAACCTGGGATGGTTCCGACCCGGACGACGACGCGATCGTCACGATATTCCTCGACGCCGACGGTGTATTCAACGGCAATGAGGTGGTTCTCGATCAGGGGTTGTCCGAAGATGACCCGGACACCCGCGAAGTCGTCGCTGATATCTTCGCGGTGCCGCGGGGAACCTATTTCGTGGGCGGAACCATCAACGACGGTCTCGCCACCGTCACGACCATCGGGCCGCGCATCTGCGTCGTTCGTGGGCGCAACGGCACTTTCGAAGCCGCAACGTTGCCAGCGGGTAAAGTATGTGTCATCACGCCGGACCCCAACGCCGCCGAAGGGTACGCCAACGCGTTCGGCGCGAGTCTCGATATCTCGACGGACCTGGGCGGCGACGGAATCGCCGACTTGCTGATCGGCGAGCCGGCGACGGGGTGGGACAACGAAGGCGGCGCGTACTATCACGCCGATGCGGACGGTGATTGGCCGCACGATCTGTCCGCCACGGACTTGCAGGTCCACATCACGGGTCAGACCATTCCCGGCTACGCGGGACAGAGTGTAGCGTTTGCCGGACCGTTCGATCCCAACGCGGGGGCCATCGCCGATGTCGTCGTCGGCGACCCGGCCGAGAGTTATGGTTCGACCGACACTGAGGAGGGCACCGGGCGGTTCTACCGGGGCTCGACGATCACAGCATCCAACGGCACCGTCTGGCCCGAAGACGGAACCGCTTTGCGTGGTGACCGGGCCCAAGACCACGCCGGGATCTGGGTCGCGGCCTTGGGAGATGTCAACGGCGACGGCTGGAACGATGTCGCCCTCGGCGCCCCCGGCGATCTCTACAGCGATCCGAATGCCTCTCCTGGACAAGTCGCGATTGTGTTCGGCGGGCAAGGGTTGCCGGAAGGTACTTTGTTGGACGTAGGTCGTTCGATCCCCGGCGTTCGCCTGCTTGGGGAAAACGCCCGAGACCTGACCGGCACGACCGTCGTCGATGCGGGCGAGTTTACACAAACGCGAAGCGGCATTTCCGCTGCCGACATGCTCATCGGAGCGCCCGGTGCCGACGGCGGTGCCGGCAAAGCCTATCTCGTGCTCGGCGAGTCGATCTCCGGCGCGTCGACCGTCGATCTGGCCCAACAGGGCACCGAATGGCAGGGAACCGTCTTTCTCGGCGAACCGCCCGAGTCCGGCCCCCGCTTCTCCACGATCTCCGGCACCGCTGGGCGCGCCTTGGCCGTGCTCGATTTCAACGGCGACGGTCGCCCTGATGTGGTCATCGGCGCCCCCGGGATTGCCGATTATCGTGGCCGGGTATACGTTGTCTTCAACACCTGGACCGCGGGTTTGCCCGCTGCTATCAACCTTGCGGATGTTGGCACCGCGGTTCCCGGCGTGCGCATCACGGGCAGCGTCGAGTTCGACCAGTTCGGCTCCAGCCTCGTCGACGCCGGCGATCTGGACGGCGACGGTTATGACGATCTCGCCATCGGCGCCCCACTGGCAAATGAGCATGGCAACGTATACGTAATCTACGGCGGGCAGGATCTGCCGCCGGCGTTGTCCGCCGACGACATCGGCACGTGCGACGCCCAGGGCTGGGTCGCGACGGGCAGTTCGCAATGGGAGGGGTTCGGGACGGCCATAGCGGGACACGGCGACCTCGATGGAGACGGGCTGCCGGACCTCGCGGTGGGTTCGCCCAGCTATTACCCGATCCCGAACGAAGAGTTCATGACCGGTCGGGCCATGCTGCTGTTCAGCCCGCCGGTGGCTCCTCCGCTCAACACCGACGACTAGCGCGGAGTTCGACGGGTCGCGTCGCCGAGAGGATGCGGCCGAGCCCTCCGGGTACGCCGGGGCGGTGGGGGCATGGGCTGATGGCCGGCAATGTGGTACAATCCTGATACCATATAAGTGTATGCAAGGAGTGTCCCATGCCGGCAAAATCCGTCCACTGCGTCAAGCTCAACCAGGAGCTGCCTGCAATCGATCCCGACACCACCGAAGGCGACCGCGCGCTGCGTATGGCGTTGCTCATCGGCGGGCCGGAGATGCGCCGCCGCGTAGCCGAGTCCGTGTCCGCCCGTGCGTGGGAGATGTGGACCGACCAGATGCGAATGATCATCAACGAGTTTCATCTCGACCCCACGAGCGATGCCGCCAACGAGGTGCTCAAACCCTACATGGAGGCGTTTTTCTTCGGCGAGCAGAAAGAAGTGCCGGGGTACGTCACGCCGAAATAGATCACCGCACGCCGACGGACTACGGCGTGCGCGATTCCGATGCGAAGAGTCGGGCGATTTCCGCCAGCATCGCCCGCAGCGCGCGGCCGCGGTGGCTGATGGCGTGCTTGTGCTCCCGACTCAGCTCCGCCATGGTGCGGTGCAGCTCCGGCAACAAGAAATGCGGATCATAGCCGAAGCCGTTGTCGCCGCGCGGCTCGTCGCAAATGCTCCCTTCGACCGAGCCGGTCGTTTCGGCGAGCACGCGCCCGGGGGTCGCCAAGGCCATGGCGCAGCAAAAGCGGGCCGATCGGCGGTCGGGCGGCACGTCACGCAGGTTGGCGATCAGCTTGCGGTTGTTGGCCAGATCGTTCTTGGGTTCGCCAGCATATCGAGCGGAGTGCACGCCGGGCTCGCCACCGAGTGCATCGACGACCAACCCGGAATCATCCGCCAGTGTGAGCAATCCGGTAGCGCCGGCGAAGTGCAACGCCTTTTTTCGCGCGTTGGCGGGAAAGCTGTTGGCGTCTTCGACCGCGTCGGGCAAACCGGGAAACTCGCTCAAACTCCGCCAGTGGACACCAAGTTCGCGGCCGAGGTATCGAATCTCGCGAATCTTGCCGGCGTTGCGGGTGGCGAGCAGAATCTCGGGCACGCTCAGCCCCCCTCGACGCCGCGAGTAGCACCGGCTTTCTTCTCGTGCGGGATGATGACCGGGAACGAAGAGTCCGGTGTGCGGATCTTCCGGCCCGTCTTGGGGTCGATCGAAACCTGGTACATGACGCGGCCGTTCTGGAGGTTGTGGGGGTATTTTTTCTGAAGTTCGAGCATGCGCTTGTCGACGATGCGCGACTTGACGCGAATCACACCCGTCAGCGGATCGCGGTACTGGTAGGTCTCGATCGCGGTTTTCGGAAACGCGCCGATGCACACCGAGCTGTTGATCTCGCCGTGGTCGAAGTAGGCCTCTTCGCCCTTGTCGCGCAGAAGCTTGCAATACTCCTCCGCAGCGAAACGCCGACGGCGCATCTCCCCGCTATCGTAGAACACGGCGACCTGGAGCGAGTAATACCCCGGCGCGTTGCACAATTGCCACTCCGGATGCCGGGATTTGCCGATCGGCAGCGTCTCGACCGTCGCATAGCGAAACGGCCAGTACGGTCGTACCGCGCCCGTGGGGGTGCGCATGTCCATCGAAAGTTGCCGGATCAGGGCGAGATCCTTACGCGGATCGGGCTTGTACCTGTCTTTGCCGGTGCGTTTGTTGTAGACCTTCCGGTAACGACCGTAATACACCCGGCTGTCCTGCTCGGTGTGGATCACCCGAACGAGCTTGGCCTTGAGCCCGCGCACTTTCCGCAACAGGTCGGCACATTCCTCCGCTTGCTTGAAGCGGTTCGGGCCACGCAGCGTCAGGCACCGCACCGCCCAGACGTCCTCGTCCTTGTGCCCGAAAAGTTGCCCTCGTGCCGGCACCACCGCCGCCGACAACAGCAGGAACACCGCCACCGCCGGCCAGCGGCGAGGCCAGCGGAGGGGCGCGCGTGTCGTATGGAACGTGTTCCTCACCGTCTCGACTCCGACTGCCGTGATTGGGTCGCCTCGCGTTGAGCCGCGATGAGCCGCTGGATCCCCGAGCGGCCGAGCTGCATCAGCGACGCCATCTGATCGTCGTCAAACGTCGCCTCTTCGCCGGTGGCCTGCACCTCCACCCAGCGACCGCTGTCCGTCATCACCAGGTTGCAATCGACTGCGGCGGCGACATCCTCCTCGTAATCCAAATCGAGCAGCGCCACCCCATCGACGATTCCAACGCTGACGGCCCCGACATGCTGGACGAGCACGTTGTCGGGCCACAGACCACGCTGATGGCCGACGCGCAGTGCATCGACCAACGCGACGCACGCTCCGTTGATCGCTGCCGTTCGTGTCCCGCCGTCGGCCTGGAGCACGTCGCAATCCAGGTAAATTGTATGCGGACCCAGCCGGGCCATGTCGACGGCGACCCGCAACGATCTCCCGATCAACCGCTGGATTTCCTGCGTGCGACCGTCGATTTTCGCGCGGTTGCGTTTG
>JALSRY010000377.1 GCA_026984555.1 Phycisphaerae bacterium | reverse complement strand
TCCGCCAGCCGGACGCGTCGCATACCGCCGCCACACCCACTTTCGCGATCGTCTGCGCACTACGCGAGCCCACCTTGAAGAACCACTCGTGCCGGCGCCGACGACGGGGCAACCGCAACGCCACGATCAACTCGTCCGGTCGGCGAACGGAGCGACGATACCCCGTGTAATACCCGTCGAGCGGTACCTCCCGCTGTCCGCTGCGGCTGCGCAGGACAACCGCCGCCTCGTATGCCATCAGCACCCCAACGCCGTCAGCCGCCGGCGAACCATTGCCCACGTTTCCCGCCCACGTGCCCCGCGTCTGGATCTGCACCGCACCGACTTGGGCGGCGACCACCGGCAACAGCGGAAACGCCGCCGCAACCGCCGGCGCGCAACGAACATCCCAGAATGTCGCCAACGCCCCGATCTCCAACGCATCATCCGTCAGCCGCAGCCCCCCGAGCTCCTCGCCCAGCCGCGACAAATCCAGCAACCGCAGGCCTTCGTGCTCCCGCTGGTGCCAGCACACCAACAAGTCCGTACCACCGGCCACGGGCACCACCGGCGGCGTACCACCACCATCGGCCAGCCGATCGAGCGCCTCGTCGAGATTCCGCGGGAAACATACATCCATGTGCGATTACTCGCTCTCCGACGCCAGGCCAGGCGCGGCGGCATCTCCAGACGCCAGCACCGCCCGGGCGCCCGCGATGATTCCATCGTACCCCGTACACCGGCACAGGTTCCCGCTCAACAGCGCGCGCAGCCCCGCCCCGTCCACGACTTGCGGGTTCGCCCGCAGCCAACGAATGGTCATCACGACGCCCGGCGTACACGCCCCGCACTGCGCCGTGCCCGTTTCGTTGAGCACCGCAAGCAGCTCGCCCGCCCGCGCCTCAGCCCCCGCTGCGACCCCCTCGACCGTCTCCACCCGCCGACCTTCTACCTGAAACGCGGGCACCAGACACGAGTTGACCGGCAAACCGTCGAGCAACACCGTGCACGCCCCGCACTCGCCTTCGCCGCAACCCTCCTTCGTGCCCGTAAGACCACACGGACCCCGGAGCACATCCAGCAACCGCGCATCGGGCGACACGACGCACCGCACCGACGAACCATTGAGAACAAAACACAGCGGCAACTCATCCATCCAGCGGCCCCTCCACGATTTCAAGCAGCCGTTCGGGCGTCAACGGAATCTCGTCGACCGAAACCCCCAACGCGTCGCACACGGCGTTGATCACCGCCGGCGCCGGACCGTCCATCGGCAGCTCCCCAATCCCCTTCGCGCCACCCGGACCATACCGCGTCCCGTGCTCCTCGAAGATCACCCGGATCGGAGGCAGGTCGCCCGCGGTCGGAATGGCGTAGTTCGTCATCTGGTTGTTCGCCATCGCGCCATCCTCGAACACCACCTCCTCGGTCAACGCCCACCCGATCCCCTGCGCCACCCCGCCCTGGATTTGCCCCGCCGCAAGCGTCGGATTCACCACGCGACCCACCTCTTGCAACGCCGTGTAGTCCGTCACGCGAACCGTGTACGTGCGCAGATCGACCTCGACCCCCGCCACGTGCGCCGCCCAGGCATACGTGGCGTAGGCATCGCCGCGGTAGCTGTCTTCATCCCAGGAAATCCCCGGCGGCGGCTCGTACTTCGCTTTGCCGACCAACGCGCCGCCCGGGTGCCCCGCGTGGTACGCCCGGATCGCCTCCCGGAGCTTCGCCCCCGTAACGGGAACACCATCCCCCAGCCGCGACGCCAGGTCGTCACACGCCAACTCCAACAGTCGCCCGACGATCATCACCGTGCGGCTCGCCACGGTCGGCCCGCTGTTCGGAACGCGCGCCGTGTCCGGCCTCATCACCCGCACCGCCTCCATCGGCAACCCGAGCCGATCGGCCACGATCTGCGACAGCACCGTCTGCGTGCCCTGACCCATGTCCGTCTGCGCGGTGCGCACCTCGACCGTCCCGTCGGCCAGCGCCGCAACTTCCACCTCCGACGACAGGTACGTTTCACCCGCCCCGGTAAAACCCGACCCGTGGTGAAAACACGCCAAACCAACCCCCCGCCGAATGTACGGCCGACCACCCTCCGACCCCCGCCCCGACGCCCTGCGCTCCTCCCAGTCCGCCGCCACCAGCGCCCGGTCGAGCAACGCGACCAGGTCCGGCTCGTCGCGAAACACCTGGCCCGTCGCCATCGTCTGACCCTCGCGCAACAGGTTCCGGCGGCGCAGCTCGGCGGGATCCATCCCGAGCCGCCGCGCAATCTCATCCAGGTGACGCTCGAGCGCGAAAAACGCCTGCGGAGCACCAAAACCGCGAAACGCCCCGAACGGCGGCTTGTTCGTCAGCCGGGCTTCCCCGTGAACGTGAACGTGCTCGCAAGAATACGGCCCCGCCGCATGAATGCAGCCCCGACTCAGCACGACCGGCGACAGCGTGACGTACGCGCCCGCGTCCAGCAAGAAATCGATCTCCATCGCCAACAACCGCCCGTCGTCGCTGACCGCCGTGCGGTGATGCACAAAACTCGGGTGCCGCTTCGTCGTGACCGCCATGTCTTCCGCGCGGTCGTAGACCATCTTCACCGGCCGGCCGGCCTTTTCGGCCAGCAGGGCCGCGTGCGCGGCCAACACGGAGGGGTAATCCTCTTTGCCACCAAACCCGCCCCCCGTCGGTGTCTGGATCACGCGGACTCGGTCCGGCTCGCACTGGAACAGGTGCACCAGCGCGTTGTGAACGTAATACGGACACTGGAGAGTGCCCCGAACGACGAGGCAGCCGCCTTCGT
>JALSRY010000376.1 GCA_026984555.1 Phycisphaerae bacterium | reverse complement strand
CGTTGCGCAAGGGGCAGGCGGTCAAGGTGCCCGGCTCACAATACGAGTTTCGGGTCGCCGATTTCATCCCCGCCGGCCGGCTGGTCGAACAGTACGAGCCGGGCGAGGGGCGCGACGCCGTCCGCGTGATCGAAGTCTCCGCTCGGGCCCCCGCCGGCGAGGTGCGTGACCTGTGGCTCGCGATGGGCAAGGCCCGCGCGATCCATATCGGGGGCGAAACCTTGACCCTCTGGTTCGGACCACGCCTCAGACAGCCGGCGGCCGCCCAGCCCCGCCCGGCTCCCTGAATTCCAAGGAGGTTGTACGTTGACTCGGTTTTACGGATGCCTGATCGTGATCGGTTGCGTGTCGCTGGCCGGTTGTCGCTCGGCCGCGCCCGCGCACCAGCGTTTGCTCGTCTTTCCCGTGCCGCCGGATCAGCCGCGGATCCAGTTCCTCACCACATTCAACGGAGCCGACGGCGTGACCGGCAAGACCACCCCGTTCGAGGATTTCATCCTCGGCGAGGAGCGTCAAGCGGGCCGCGTGATGAACAAGCCCTACGGCGTGGCCGCCCGCGACGGCGTGGTCTACGTCTGCGACACCAAGGCGATCGCGCTGTGCCGCCTCGATTTCAAGAACCGCACCTACGCACTGCTCGGCACGCGCGGTCCCGGCCGACTCCGAAAACCCATCAACATCGCCATCGACTCGCTCGGCTACAAGTTCGTGGCCGACCCCGTGCGAAAGGAGATCGTCGTCTTCGGCCCGGACGACAGGTACGTCAAGGCATTCGCCATCCCCGAACCGTGCCGCCCCGTCGATGTCGCCGTCTACCAGGACGAGCTGTTCGTGCTCGACAACGATGAATCCTGCCGGATTCTGGTACTCGACCGCACCACGGGCAAGGTGCTGCGCAGCTTCGGCGAACCCGGCGGCGGGCCGGGCCAGTTCAAAATCCCCAACAGCCTGTGCGTCGATGCCGACGGCTACCTCTACGTCAGCGACACCCACAACTGGCGCATCCAGAAACTCACCCGCGACGGAACCCCCGTCTGGCAAAAAGGCATGGCCGGCTATCACCTCGGACAGTTCGGCCGCCCCCGGGGCATCCGCGCCGCCCCCAACGGCGTGATCTACGTCGTGGACGGCGCCACCGAAATCGTCCAGATGTTCGACACCGACGGCCACACGCTGATGTACTTCGGCGGCCCCGGCAATACGCCCGGCGCACTCGTGCTGCCCGCCTCGCTCGCAGTCGACGCGTCCTCGCTTCCGTACTTCAAACAGTACATCCACCCGGACTTCAAGGCCGAGTACCTGCTGTTCGTCGCCAGCCAGTATGGCAAGCACCTCATCAGCGTCTACGCCTTCGGTTCGTTCCCCAAGGGGTACAGGTTTTCCGCCGGTCAGATCGCCGAGCTTCCCAAGGCCCCCCCCGAGAAGGGCATCGGAGACGTAAGCGGCAAACCCGAGCCGGTCGAGTCCCCCCACAGCGGGCTCGTACCGCCGCAGCCGGGAGACACCCCGCCGCCCAAGCGCGATGCCCCCGCAACCGGGAAACCCGATGCGCCCTGACACCTACCATGCGATCGTCACGGGGGGGATGCTGTTCGCGGCGCTGCTGGTCGCGGCGTGCAGCCCCCCTACGCGCTATCGCGTGCTGAGTTTTTTCTTCGACGGCGTGCCCGATCCCAACCATCCCATCCCCAAGGCCCCGCAGGCCACGACGCAGCCCGCCCAAGCTGCGACCTCCCAGCCCGCCCGCCCCGCGCGGCCTAAGTTGCTCGCTTACGCGCACCCGCTCTACCGCGATAACCGTTGCGACCAGTGTCACGACATGTTCGGCGGCGGACTCGTGCGACCCGTGTCCGAAGGGTTGTGCAACATGTGCCATCCCCGACCCGCGCCCGGCACGGCGTTCGTCCACAAGCCCGCGGCCGACAACGACTGTCTCGCCTGTCACCACTACCACGCCTCCGCGTATCCCGGCATCCTGATCGACGCCCCCGCCCGGATCTGCCTGCACTGCCACCAGCGGGACAAGCTCAGCCCCGCCACCCACGGCGCCTCCGCCGGCGGAAAAACCTGCCTCGATTGCCACGACCCCCACGGCGGCGCGGATCGGTTCCATTTGAAAAGTGCAAATCCGTGAGGCGAAATCGGCGACCAGCGCGACCACCGCTTCGCCGGCACCTGCCGGCCCTGTGGCTGCTCGCCCTCGCCGCGGCGTTTACGGGCTGCCGGGCCCGCATGCCCCAACCCGCTCCCGAAGCGGACGTCCCCACGATCGAGGCCCCGCGTCGCGACGTCCATTTCAAGAGCTTCAACGGATACCTCGAATGGGTCGCCCGCCGCCGAACCCAGAAACAGGTGTCCAAGGTCGGTGCGCTCGATACCCGCACCCGCGAAAACATCTTCGAGGAAAACCTCGACCTCCAGACCGAGGGCTACGTCTATCATCCGAATTTCCTCGAATTCACGCTCGCCGGTCTGTTCGGCCTCACGCAACGCGACTATTTCGAGGATCTCTCCGGACGCACGCGCTCGTTCGCCGAAACCGGCAACATCCTCGATTTCGACGCCACCGGGTGGTTCCTCAAGAAAAAGCCCTATCCCGGATTCGTCTACGCCCGGCGTTACCACACGATCGAGCCGCGCCTGTTCCGCTCCAGTATCCAAACCACGACCACCAGCGCGGGCGTGCTCTGGCAGTATGTCAGCGAGAAGACCCCCGTCCGCATGCAGCTCGATTACATCGACGTGTTCCTGCATCCACTCGGCGGGAACGAAGCCGACAGCCGCCAG
>JALSRY010000375.1 GCA_026984555.1 Phycisphaerae bacterium | reverse complement strand
TGGGTAGAGGGTGGCGGGGCTGTTTCGACGGCCGGTGAAAGGCGACTCGACGAAAGGGTCTGGCCGCCGACGATCGGCGCATGGGGCGCTGCTCGATCGCGAGGGCGTTCGGGCGGAGCGCGACGCTGGTTTATTGTGGGGGGGCGCGGGGCCACGTATAATCCGCAATCATGAATCCGTACACGCATACACGGGGTGCGCATCGCGTGCCGGTTCTGGTGGTGATGCTCGCGCTGGCCGGTGGACCTGTCCTCGCGCAGCAAGAGCACTATCGCGAGCGCGAGGTTCTTACGCCCGAGGGCGATACGTGGGTCGCTGCGCCGCCTCAAACCCAGGCTGCGCCGGTGGAAACATTGAGCGAAGCGCGGCGGCTGCTCGCGCTGGGCGAGTACAAGCAGGCCTACAAATTGCTCAAGAAGTGGGTTGAGGCGAACCCCGACCACGAGCGCATCTACGAAGCGACGTTGTTGCTGGGGGACGCCGAATTCGGGCGCAAGCGCTATTATCAGGCCTACGAACAGTACGAGATCGTGACGGAGAACACGGGGGGGGCGTTGTTCTACAAGGCGTTGCGGCGGGAGATGGACGTGGCGCGGGCGTTCTTGGCCGGCGAGAAACGCATCGTGTGGAAGTTCATGCGGTTGCCGGCGTATGACGACGGGATCGAGATTCTCGATCGCATCTGGGAGCGTGTGCCCGGAACGCGGATGGGGGAAACGGCGCTCAAGCTCAAGGCGGATTACTATTTCGAGCACGGGGAGATGGACCTGGCCCAGGACGAGTACGCCAATCTCGTCCGCGAGTACCCGCACGGCCGATACACGAAGATTGCGATGTTGCGAGCGGCGGAAGCGGCGGAGGCGGCGTTTCCGGGGATCAAGTTCGACGACCGGGCGTTGCTGGACGCGGAAGTGCGGTATCGTCAGACGCTGAGCCAGTTCCCCGCGTACGCCAAACACGAGCAGGTGCCCCAGCGGCTGGGTGGCATCCGCCAGCTCCGGGCGGAGAAGGATCTGGACATCGCCAAATGGTACGAGCGGACGAAGCACGCGGACGCGGCGGAGTTTTATTACCGCCTGATCCTCAAGGATTATCCGGACACGCTGGCGGCGGAGGAGGCCAAGGCGCACCTGCGCGGGCTGGGCGTCGGGTCCGATCAGCGGGGCGAGGCGCAGGAGGAGTCGTCGTGAAACAGATGCTGGCGGGCGTGTTGCTCGTCTCGTTGCCGGTCGGGTTGGCCGGTTGCGGCTACAGCTCGAACGCCGTATTCCAGGACGACGTCAAGACCGTATACGTGGATATGTTCGAGTCGCGTACGTTTCGGCGGAATCTGGAGTTCATGCTGACCGAGGCGGTCAAGAAGCGAATCGCGACGGATACGCCTTATCGGGTCGCCGCCAGGGAAAAGGCGGATACCATCTTGCGGGGCGAGGTGCTCGAAGCGCGCCAGACGGCTTACGCCCCGGATTTTCGGACGCGCCAGCCGCGGGAGAAACAGCTAACGCTCGTGGTGCGGGTGCAATGGAAGGACGTGCGCAACGGTAAGATGTTGGTGGATCGACCTTTACTGCTCCAGTCCGTGGACTACACGCCGGCGGCGGGAGAAAGCGAGCCGTTTGCTCGGCAGAAGGATATCGACCGGCTGGCGGCTCGTATCGTGGCGCAAATGTACAATGACTGGTGAGAGACCGACGAAACCGCCATGCCGCTCGTGCGGCTGGCTCCCGAGCCGTCCCGAACGCTCGTGACCAAAGAGAAAGGCTGATTCCTGATGCCTGGCGACGATCCTTCTTCCCGGCCGCCCCAGCGCGGCGACGGTGGCAACGGCGAGGGGCCCAAGCTGCCGCCGCGCATGTCGCGTGGTGCGTTCAGTTGGATCATCGTGCTGGGCGCCGCGCTCATGCTGCTGGTGATGTTCAACCGCAACATGAACAACCAGCCGGAGATATCGAACACCGACTTCAAGACGTACCTGCGCAACGGCGACATCAAGTCGATCACGATTCACGACGAGAACACGCTGGTCGTCAAGCTGAAAAAGCCGCTGCCGGAAGGCGGCGGGACGACGGTCCGTGTGCGCCGGCCGGGCATCCTCAACGAGTACCAGGAGTTCGAGAAGACCGTTGAGAAAGAAGCGCCCAACAAGGTGGTGATCTGGGACAAGAGCAGCCGCAGCCTGTTCCTGATGCTGGTGTGGCAAATCGCGCCGTGGATCCTGATCCTGGGGTTGTTCTGGTTCTTCTTGTTTCGGCAATTGCGCCAGACTGGCGGCGGAGCGGGAATGCTGGGCAACTTCGGGCGCAGCCGCCACAAGATCACCACGAAGGAGCACACCCAGGTCACGTTTGCCGACGTCGCGGGCATCGACGAAGCGAAGGAAGAAGTCTTCGAGATCGTCGAGTTTCTCAAGAACCCCCGGCGGTTCGAGCGACTGGGCGGGCGGATACCGCGCGGCGTACTGCTGGTGGGCCAGCCCGGCTGCGGCAAGACGCTGTTGGCCAAGGCCATCGCCGGCGAGGCCGACGTACCGTTCTTTTCGATCAGCGGGAGCGATTTCGTCGAGATGTTCGTCGGGGTGGGCGCCTCGCGCGTCCGCGACCTGTTTCGCCAAGCCAAGGAAAACTCGCCTTGCATCATCTTCCTCGATGAGATCGACGCGGTGGGCCGGCGGCGTGGTCAGGGTTATACCGGCGGCGGACACGACGAACGCGAGCAGACGCTCAACGCGATCCTGGTCGAGATGGATGGTTTCGACTCGAGCGACCAGGTCATCGTGATCGCCGCGACGAACC
>JALSRY010000374.1 GCA_026984555.1 Phycisphaerae bacterium | reverse complement strand
AACGCCGTGATCGTCGATATCCACTGCCACTACACCTTCTCACACCGCCTCGCCGCTGTCGGCGGACAACGCTTCTCGTTCGAGCCCGCGTCCGAGAACGGCCAGACCGCGATCGACTCCTGCGTCGCGCCACGCTGCTTGCGGCGACCATCGTGGCGTATCGCCCGGCGGGCGCTCGGCCTGCCCGGTGCGTGTACCACCCAGATGCTCGACGCCGCCCTCCAACGCTTCTACGACCGCCACCTCCACACCGGCGGACCGGTCCAGCGCATCGTCCTGCTCGCGTTCGACCGCTATCACGACGACGCCGGCTGCCCGACCCCCTGGCCCACGACCCGTAACCAGCCCGGCAGCGATATCTACACCTCCAACAGCCTCATCGCCCAAACCTGCCGCGATGCCGGCGGGCGGTTCCTGTTCGGTGCCTCCGTCCACCCGTACCGGCCCGACGCTCCCGATTGCGTCGAAGAGGTCTTTCGCCACGGTGCTTGCCTGCTCAAGTGGATCCCCCTGCACCAGAACATCGACCCGCACGACCCGCGCACACGCGCCGTCCTCCGCCGCTGCGCCGCCCTCGGCCTGCCGCTGCTGATCCACTGTGGCCCGGAATATACCCTCGCGACCCAGCACCCGGACCACCGCCCCGTCGCCCCGTGGCTGGACACGCTGGCCGAGCTCCGCCGCGAAAACGCGATGCCGATCACGATCATCGCCCACGTCGCCACCCCGCCGACGCCTCTCGGCCGCCGCCGATCCCACCGATTGTTGATCGACGCACTCACGGGGGACTTCGCCGACGCACCGTTGTACGCCGACGTCGCGGCGCTGACGAGCTGGGGCAAGGTCGGGTTTCTCCGCACCCTCGCCGCACGCCAGGAGTTGCACGGCAAGCTGCTGTTCGGGTCCGATTTCCCCGTCCCGCTGGGCCTGCCTCGGCTGCGCCGCGACCTGAAAACCGAACGCGACCGAATCTGCGCCATGCCTTCCTGGATCCAACAGGCCGCGGAAGTCTTCCGCCAGACCGGCTACAACGAAATCGTGCTGCACCGCGCGGCGATGCTGCTGCCCAACTTGACCTGTTTTGCGCCCACCGGCCGCGAGTGCGACGCGGACCGCGGAAACGCGGACGACAAGCCGCGCGCTGAAAGGTAGCTGCCGCCGGCGGGGGGTCAGCCTCGGGACAAGCGTTCGAGGCGCAGACGAAGATCGCGTTCGCGCAACGCAGCGTGGAACTCGTCGAGCCGCTCACCGGAGAGCACCCCCGGAATGTCGAACACATCCAGCCCCACGCGATGGTCGGTGACCCGGTTCTGCGGAAAGTTGTACGTGCGGATGCGCTGGCTGCGGTCCCCGCTGCCGACCATGTCCCGGCGCTCGGCGGCCAGGGCGCGCTCCTGCTGCGATTTGAAATGCTCGTAGACCCGCGACATGAGGATCCGGCGGGCCTTGGCTCGGTTCTTGTGCTGACTCTTCTCGTCACGCATCGACACGGTGATGCCCGTCTCGAGGTGTTCGAGCTTGATGGCGCTCGATACCTTGTTGACGTTCTGCCCGCCGGGGCCGCCCGCGCGGCTGACGTGTTCGACCACGTCCTTGTCCCAGTTGATGTCGATTTCGACCTCCTGGGGCTCGGGCAACACGGCGACGGTGGCCGCGGACGTGTGGATACGCCCCTGCGATTCGGTCTCCGGTACCCGCTGCACGCGGTGGCCGCCCGCCTCGAAACGCAGGTTGAGATAGACCTCTTCGCCGGTGATGTTCAGTATCGCCTCACGCACGCCGCCCAGCTCCGACGCCGACAACGTCAGCACCTCGACCTTGAATCCGTGCCGGGCCGCGTAACCCTTGTACATTTCGAGCAGTTCGCCGGCGAACAACGCCGCCTCGTCGCCGCCGGTCCCGGCCCGAATCTCGAGGATCAGGCTGCTTACGGCCGCCTCGTCACCCGTGACGAGTTTCTCCTGGAGCAGCGCCAGCAGCTTCGCCCGGCGGGCTTCGAGCTCGCCCCGCTCCATCTCGGCCAGCTCGCGCAACTCGGCGTCGGCCTCCCCGCCGTGGATGATGTCGAGCGATTCGTTGAGCTGGTCGGTGACCGTGCGGTATTCGCGGTAGGGCTTGAGAATCTTCTCGAGCTGCCCGTGCTCCTGCGCGAGCCTCACCATCCGCACCCCGTCGCCGGCCACCTCGGGCCGATTCATCTCCGCGGCGACCTGTTCGGCCCGGCGGGCCATCTCCTCGATCCGGGCCATCCAGGATGGGTCGGCGACTTGGTGAGCCATGACGTGGTTCCCTGGCGTGGCACCCGCTCCGCCGCGGTCCCCGCCACAAAAAAACTACGGCCCGCTGCCGTCGGTCGGGCCGTAGTGGGAGCGCGAGTACGAACTACTTGTTGGCGGACGCCGGCTTGTCCTTCTTCTGGAAGTACTTGCCGCCGAACTTCTTCTGGAACCGTTCGACGCGCCCCGTCGTGTCCACGAACTTCTGTTTGCCCGTGTAGAACGGGTGGCAGACGTTGCAGATGTCCACGCGGATTTCCGGCACCGTGCTGCGCGTCTCGAATGTGTTTCCGCAGGCACAGGTCACAACCGTCTTCTGGTACGGGGGATGGATGTCTTTTTTCATAACCCACCATCGCTGGCGCGGCCAAAGCCGCGCCGAGTCTTCGTAAACCTTCTCCGAGCCCCATAGTATGACCCCCCGCCGCCCAAAACGCAACCCCGCTGCCCCAAACGCAACCCCGCCGCTCGCAAACGCTCACGCGGTCAGATATCCCGTGGCACCGGATTCCATCCGGT
>JALSRY010000373.1 GCA_026984555.1 Phycisphaerae bacterium | reverse complement strand
GGAAGCCCCCCGGCCCTCGGCTGGTCAAGATGGTGTGCCGGATGGGTTCCCGCGGTTCCCCCGCCGCTCAGCCCTGACCGCCCGCGCTCCCCGTCGCAACCCGCTCCAGCTCCGCGATGCGCCGCTCCAGCGCCTTGACCGTCTGCCGCAACTCCGGCAGCTTGGCAACGTGCGCCAATCGCCGTTTCATGTCGCTGATCGGGATTGCCGGCTGGCCGAGGACGGTGTCGCCTGCGGGAATGCTGTTGGTCACGCCCGCTTTGGCGCCGACGGTCGCGTCGTCGCCGATGTGGATATGCCCGACCACGCCCGCCTGTCCCGCCATCGTCACGTGCCTGCCAACGCTGACCGATCCCGCCAGGCCGACTTGCGCCACGAACAGGCAGTCTTCGCCGATCTGCGAACCGTGGCCGATCGCGATCAGGTTGCTGAACTTCGTACCCGAACCGATCACCGTCCGCCCCACGGTGGCCCGGTCGATCGTACAGCACGCGCCGATCTCGACATCGTTGCCGATTTCCACATGCCCGATCTGCGGAATCTTGACCCATTTGCCGCCGATCGGCGCATACCCCAACCCGTCCTCGCCGACCACCGTACCCGCGTGGATCGTAACCCGATCGCCCAGGATCGTATCGTCGTAGATCACGACATTCGGAAACAACAGGACATTGTCGCCGATCCGGCATCGCGGCCCGATATAACAGCCCGGATAAATGATCGCGTCGTCGCCGATGACCACGTCTTCGTCGATCGTGACGCCGGGGTGAATCGTCGCGTTCTTCCCCACCCGGGCCGACTCGGCGACATGCGTACACGCGTGCCCCGCCGGCACACGCCGATGTCGGCGGTAACCGTGCAGCTCGACGATGACCGCGGTAATCGCCGCATACGGGTCCGCGACCCGAATCAGATGCAGACCGTCCGGAGCTGCCACGTCCCGCCCAAGCACCACCGCCGACGCCCGCGTTTCGCCCAACAGCCTCTCGTACTTCGGATTCGACAGAAAGCTCACATCCCCCGGGCCGGCGTCCTCCAACGTGTTGACCTTACGCACGACACACGCGGCGTCGCCGCAAAGCTCCGGCTCCATGCCGTGCTTCTCGATCATCCGGCAAATATCGGCAAGTGTGGCTTGCATGCGCCTCTCAACCCCCCCAGGTCCCATCCTCCCGCGACTGTCTGCGACGCGGCCGAGAGCGGCATTGTACGAACACGTCGGCGGCGGTGTCAAAATCCCGGCCACCACCCGCTCGAAACCCACGCCGAAGCCCACCCCCGTAGCACCGCGCACGTTCGCCGGCCGATCCTCGCGACCGATCCCGCTCCCGCAACGCCCCCCTCTTACGGCGCGCTGCCCGGCCGTTGCCCCGACGCTTTCAGTCGGCGGGCAGCCTCGTCCCGACGAGCGCCAAATCGCTTCTCGACATCCGCCCGCGTCGATCGTTGCAGCACGAAATCGCCCGCCTCGAACCGCAGCAGATTCCCGTAAGCGTCCGTGTAGGCCATGCCCGGCGTCTCCACGAATCCCGCCCTCGTCTCGTAAGCATACGCCGACGCACCCGCCGACCCCGGCAGCGGCCGCTGGCCGAGCGCTTTCGTCACGTGCGTCACCAGCGTTCGCGTTTCGGTATCGTAGATCGTGAACCCGATCGCCGGCTGCGGCTTCGTGCCCAACAACCCCGGCAGCGCCCGTACCCACGCCAACCCCAGGTACGAATCGTCCAGCTTCAGCGGTCGCCGCGGTGCCGGCAGCCCCCGGTCCGTGTTGGTCGCGAACGTCGAGAACAACGTGTCCCGCTCGCGCACGCACTGATCGCGCGTCACCCGCACCACCGGCCCCTTCCCCTCCGTCGTCGCGATATGCGCGCTCCAGATCTCGTACAGGTCCGTCTCCCCGTCGCGGCTCGAAAACAGGTCGATCCGCGCATAATCCACCGCCCCGTCGTCCGCGAACACATACGACTCCTCGCGAACGTGCAGTCCCTCTTTCCCCCGCGCCCCCCGCCGCGCTCCCTGGAGCGGCTCGGTATCCGGCTGAAAACGCCGCGTCATGTACCCGACCGGCCTGTCCTTGATCCGAATCTCGTAGTAGTGCACGGCCGTGTCCAGCCGCAAACGCCGTATCGCCTCTTGCAATGCGAACCTTGCGAGGTACGCCCGACCGCGCCCGAGCGCCGCCGCCATCCGCTCCGCCAGAGCCTCACTGTACGACACGTGCAACGATTCCACGCAACGCCGGACGATCGCCGGCACCGGCACGGTCTTGTCCCCGCGTCCACCGGGGCCGCCCCCTTCCGTCTTGCCCAGCACCTGGGCGAGCGAAAACACCCAGATCGTCCCCGCGTCGAACCGCACACAACAATAGGTCGTCCGCGTCTGGTCGATCCCCAGCTTCGCATCGACCACCACCATCGCCGCCGGCCGACCCGCGACCCGCGTCCCCTCGACCCGCACCCGCTGCGTCCCGTTGATCTCGCCGAGCTGCTGCCCGAAATACTCGACCCATTTCGAAAACGCCCGCTCCTTGATCTCTCGGAATACCAGGATCTGAAGGCTCGACCGCCCGTCCGGACTCGCCCCCCGCAACACGCCCAGCGAACCCCCCGGACCGAAAAAACCCGTCCGGTCATACGTCCACCCCCCCGGAACCCGCATCGAAAAACCGAATGTCTTGTCCACGAACGCAATGCCCGGCGACGCCGCGCCAGCCGGCCCGACCGCCCCCGCCTGCCCCCCGAAACCAACCGGCACACACGACGCCACCACCCCCACCGCGATCATGCACCGGCGCCG
>JALSRY010000372.1 GCA_026984555.1 Phycisphaerae bacterium | reverse complement strand
GCGGATACGATGGAATACATGATACGACACGCTTGTTGGCCACTTCGCCGGGTGCCGGGTTGGCGCCGGCTCAGAACCGTTACCGTGCTCGTGATGGCGGGTGTGGCGGCCGGGTTCGGGGCCGCGGGTTGCCGGCCGCGCGGGCAGGCGCAGCCGGGGGGCGCTCGGGGCGGTCCCCGGCGCAACGTGGTACTCATCTCGATGGACACGACGCGGGCCGACGCGCTGGCCTGTACCGGGAACCAGACGATTCACACGCCCAACATCGACCGCCTCGCGGCGCAGGGCACGCTCTTTACACAGTGCGTTTCCGCCGTCCCGATTACGTTGCCTTCGCACACCAGTATCATGACCGGGACGTACCCCTTCACCCACGGCGTGCGCGACAACGGCCAGTTCTTCGTGGACCCGGACAACGTGACGTTGGCCGAGCGACTCCACGACGCCGGCTACACCACCGCCGCCCAGGTCGCAGCCTACGTGCTCAATCGCGAGTTCGGGCTGGACCAGGGTTTCGACACCTACCAGGACGTGCAGGCGGCGCGGCGAGCGGCGATCGGGGCCGCGGCCCGGACGGCCCACGAACGCAAGGCCGAAGACGTCTGTAAGGCGGCTGTCCGCTGGCTGCGCGAAACCGGCGCCGCGCAGCAGCCGTTTTTCCTGTTCGTGCACTTTTTCGACCCGCATCGCAGTTACACCCCGCCGGCACGTTTCGCCGCCCAATACGACAACCCCTACTATGGCGAGATCGCATACGTGGACGAGCAAATCGGCCGGTTGCTCGCGGCGCTCGACGAGCTCCACCTGGCGGACAATACGATCGTGGTTCTCACCGCCGATCACGGCGAAGGGCTGGGCGAGCACGGCGAGGACACGCACGCGGAATTCGTCTACGACACGACCCTGCTGGTGCCCCTGATCGTGCGGGCCCCGGGGCTCGCACCGGCCGGCCGGCGGATCACCGCCCAGGTGCGTCTGATCGACATCGCTCCTACGATCCTCGATGCTCTCGGGCTCCCGGCCGACCCGCCGATGGACGGCGCCAGCCTCGTCCCGCTGTTCCGCGACGACGCGCCCGACCCGCATCGCCCCGCCTACAGCGAAACGTTCTACCCGATGTTCAACCTCGGCTGTGCGTGGTCACGATCGTGGCGGCGTGACGGGTGGAAGTACATCCACGCCGTCAAACCCGCGCTCTATCACGTCGCCGTCGACCCCCACGAGCTCCACAACCTGGTCTTCGACGACCCCGCGCGCGTGCGGAAGATGCGCGGGGAGCTGCGCGTCCTGGTGGCGAAAGCCCATCCGATCACGCGCGATGCACGCCGCCAGATCTCCCCGCGAGAGATGCGCTCGCTCGAAATGCTCGGCTACATGGACATCGGCCCGACCCTCGCCCAGTCCCCCGGCAACGACGAGCTGGCCCTGTTCGACCCGACCGGCCCCGACCCCCGCCAGTTCCGTGAAGAAGGTCGGCTGATGGCGGCGGCGGTCGAAGCCATGGGCGCAAACGACTATCCCAAGGCCGAGGCGATCTTGCGAAAACTCCTGGCCGGTTCGGGCCGCGCCCAATCCTTCTGGTGGGCGCACAAGACGCTGGCCGAGGTACTGCGCGGCGAAGGGCGCACGCCCGAAGCGATCTCCGAATACCAGGCGGCCCTCAAGCTCAGGCCCCAGGACGGGCAAACGCTCACCGACCTGGGCCGGGCCCTGGCGAAGCTCGGACGTACCAACGAAGCTCTCGATGTCTTTCAGCAGGCGCTGCGCTGCCGGCCCGTGTTCGCGATCACGCACTACGAATACGGGCAGTTGCTCGTGATGCTCGGGCGGCGCCACGAAGCACTCGACCAGCAACGCGCCGCCGTCCGCCTCGATCCCGAATTCGCGCCGGCCTGGACCCAGATCGGGCAACTCCTCGAACGCATGCGGCGATACGACGATGCTCGCGCGGCTTTCGAAAAGGCGCTCCGCTACGCCCCCCGTGACAGCGGTATCCGCGCCCGCTACGCCCAGTTCCTGGTCGCCGCCGGCCGGGCAGCCGAGGCGGCGGCGGAGTTCCGCGAAGTCACGAAACTCTCGCCGAATGACGCACGCGCGTGGGGCGGGCTCGCCGTCGCGCTCGAATCGCTCGGGAAGTACGACCAGGCCGTCACCGCCCTGCACAAGGCGGTCCGGCTCGATCCGAAGCTGACGCTCGCGTGGCGGGCGCTGGGCCGCATCCTGATCGCGCAACGCCGCTACGCCGACGCCCGCGCGATCCTGCGCAAGGGATACCAGCAGTCGCCCGGCGACGCCGGCCTCGCCAGCCTGCTCGCGCTGGTGCTCGCCGCCGACCCCGACGACGCGGCCCGCGACGGAGCCGCGGCGCAGCGCCTGGCCGAACAAGCCCGGCGTTCGACCCACGGAGCCGACCCGCGCGCCCTCGAAGCGCTCGCCGCCGCCCTGGCCGAGCAAGGCCATTTCGACGAGGCCGCCCGCACCGTCTCCAGGGCGATCACGCTCGCTCAGCGCATGCACGCGACCAAGCTGCTCGATCGCCTGCGCCGCGCGAAAGCCCGCTATGCGGCGGGCAAGCCCTATCGGCTTCCCTGAGTCGCGGACGCGCGCGGCCCCCGGGGATTTCGCCGGCGTCAGCCGCGCTGTTCAGGTTGTTCCAGCACGGGTATCGCGTGGGGTGGGCGAGGGGCAATCGCCACCGCGCGGGGTACGGCCGCCGCCATCACGTCAGCGAAACGTAGCCCGCGTAGGCCAGCGTCGCCAACACCGCCAGCGGATAGGCCAGCAGCGCCACGATGAGC
>JALSRY010000371.1 GCA_026984555.1 Phycisphaerae bacterium | reverse complement strand
GATGCCGAAACATCCGCCCGCGGCGTATTGCGGGTGGGGACGAGCCCCGTCGTCCGGGGTTGTTCAGGTGCCATAATTGGCCAGCAGCACCGCCAAATCCGCCAGGTCCACGCAATCGTCGCCATTGAAGTCGGCTCGGTCGTCGTAGCCCGGATCGCCGGCACACAGGTCGTAGGTGGCCAGCAGACTTGCCAGGTCACCCAGGTCCACATCGCCGTCGCCGTCCACGTCGCCCGGTCGGGGTTCGTCGCCTTCGAGGACGATTTCGTAGTAGGCGTCGGTCGTGTGCCCACGCCAATACTCCATGTTGAAATCGCTGACCTCCATGAAGCGGTACCAGATCTGGCCGTTGTGTTCAATCCGCAGGACGCACACGCCGTTGGCGATGCCGTAGGTGTGCTGGATCGCGCCGTCCGAGAACGGATTTTGCGGCATGTGCGCGTAGCCGTCGGCGTCGGTCGTGAAGAACAGGTCGGGCGTGTTGTCGATCGTCTTGCCGTACCATGCGCCGGACCAGCCCTCGGCCTGGTAGACGCGCACGTCCGCTCCGGCCCGTGGGTTGCCGTACTGATCGAGGAACCGCACGTGATTGTTCTCGGGCAGGTCTTGCAGGAACTCGCCGATGTTGGCGGGGGCGTTGTAGTTGCCGCAACAGGCCCGGTGGCCGGCGATGCGGTTCAGGGCGCCGGTTTCGTAAGGTGACCACTGGAACCCGTAGGGTCCGCTCATCACGCCTCCGCTCTTGTTGTAATACAGTACCTCGCCCCACGCGATAAACGGCATGTAGTCGCTGCCGGCGACGTAGGTAGCGCCTTCCCAGATCTGTACCGAGTCGTGTTCGGCGGTGTTGTGGACGTCCCAGCCGTAGCAGTCGATCAGGTAGCGGGCGTGGCCGAGCTCGTGGATGAGCGATTTTTCGATGTAGAACGCGTTGTCCTCGCTGAGGCTGGTGTGGTTGCTGTACATCGAACCATCGAGCAGTGTGGCGGGGAAACCCCACATCATATCGACGGTCTTGTCGCTGAGGTCGGGGTTGTTCGTGGGCAAGCCGCCGTGCAGCGGCAGGGCACCGTCGGGAACGACCACGATCTTGTCGATCCGCACGCGGTCGAGCACGCCCTGGGGAGAATCGGGCCAGATCGCATCGGCGCACAGCTCGTTCCACTTGCCCATCTGTCGCTGGGCCCAGTCCTGCCAACTGTTCGAACCGATGCCGAGGTCACGCTGGTAGGTGTGAAAGTAATCGTAAACGGATTGCTCGACCCAGAAGCCGACGATGATGCCGTTGACGCGGTCGGTGATTTCGTTGTTGGCCTCGCTTTCCTCGGCAATCTGGTCGTTGGGATCGACGGTGAACGTCACGTTGTGGTCGCCGCTCTGCCACGTCCAGTTCAACGTGACCACGCGCTGCTCGCCCGGGGTCAGATTGCTCATCGTGCCGCTCGCCACGGTCGTGCCGTCGATCTGCCAGCGGTAATCCACCGCCGCCAGCGAACCGCCCCAATTCACGACGTGCCCGTGAAACGTCACTACGTCGCCGGGGGCGGGGTTGTTCTTGGCTCCGTCATAGTCGTAGCGCGGCGTGCGTTCGATGAGGGTGACGTCGAGATCGGTTGGCGTTCGCGGGCCGGCCAGCCCGATTTGCGCACCGGCAAGCGCGGTTGCGATCACCGTCGCGACCGCTGCGGACAAGGTCATCTGTCGCATGAAACTCCCTCCCTGCAAGAAACGTCGCGATTACGCGGCAGCCGACGGGGGCAACGCAAATCCCCATGAGAACGCGGCGGCCGACACGAGGGCCGACCGCCGCGCGTTGCCGGCGTCTAAGTGCGGCGTGGTCGAATCGACCGGGTCAGGTTCCGCAGCCGTAGTCGGCGAGCAGAATCGCCAGGTCGCTGAGGTCGACGTCGCCGTCGCCGTCATAATCACCGTCGCTGGCCCCGCATCCGAAGTAGCTGGGGCTTTCGGAGATCACGACATTGTCGATGTACATGGGGCCGTCTTCCCCGCCGGCCTCGGTGGGTTCGATTTCGAAGTCGATGCCGTTGATGACGTCATCGGGCATCTCGGTGGGGCCGGTGTAGGACACGCCGTCGATGTCCACGGTGGCCGTGTTGCCGACGGTGTCCAGCACGTAGGTGACGTGCTGCCACTGGCCGGCGGTCAGCGCGACGCCGAAGTCAAAGTAGTAGCTCGACGCCTGCCCATTCGAATCCCACTGCATCGCCCACCAGCCGTCGAACGCGGCCGAGTCGGCGGCCCAGAAATTGTCGGTCAGGCCGGTGCGATACTGGTCCCACTCGATGACGACGTACCGCTCCGTCGGCGTCGTCGTGAGCGCTCGCACGGCACCTTGCCATGTTCCGCCGGTGGTGCCCGGAGCGTCGAGCAGGAGGACGTTGCCCATGCCGGCGCCGGTCGGGTCGCTCACCACCTGGACCATGCCGTAGGCGGGATCGCTCGTGTCATCGGCCCAGCCGTCCTGTCCGGGCAGGTCGCCCGCCGCGTAGGCCTCGAAGCCGCCACTGCTCCATACGGTAGTGGGGGGCACCGGCTCACACCCATAGTTGGCCAGCAGGATCGCCAGGTCGCCGAGGTCGATATCATCGTCGCCGTCGAGGTCGTTGGGGCACTCCGGCGCGACGAAGGTGAATTCGGCGATACCGAAACGATAAGGCGTGATGTCGGCTTCCCAGTTGATGCAGTCGATACGGAACTTGTAGACCTGGCTCGGGTCGAACGGCCCCCAGCCATTGTCTTCGTCCCAGTCGTCGATGTTGCGTGTGAAGGTCTGCCAGCCG
>JALSRY010000370.1 GCA_026984555.1 Phycisphaerae bacterium | reverse complement strand
AGCCGGTCGAGCATGGCCGGCAGGGACACCCGCCCGCCACTCGTTCGCACGCGGACGACGCGGCAACCCGCGGCCTCCAGCCGTCGCGCCCGCGCCCGCGATGCGTCCCGCCCGCAGAATACCCACGTCGGAACCTCGCTCGCCGTGCGCACCAGCCGGGCCGCCAGCGGCACCCGCAGACTCGTGTCCACCACCACACGCGCCGCGACCCGCCGAAGCCGACAACCGCGCGCCGTCAGCAACGGATCGTCGATCTCCACCGTTCTGCGACCCACGACAATCGCATCCACCCGCGCCCGCTCACGGTGGGCATGTCGGCGACAGGTCTCGTCCGTGATCCACTTCGAGTCCCCCGTGCGCGTCGCGATGCGACCATCCAGGCTCTGTGCCCATTTCAGAATCACCCACGGCCGGCCGCACCGCACGAGCTTGAAAAACGGCGCGTTCAGCGCCACCGCCTCGTCAGCCAGCACACCGACACGTGCCTCGATCCCCGCCGAGCGCAGAGCGCGCAACCCCCCGCCCGCTACCCGCGGATTCGGATCCGCCACCCCGGCCACCACCCGCGCCACACCAGCCTCGATCAACGCCCGCGTGCACGGCGGCGTTTTCCCGTGGTAGCAGCACGGTTCGAGCGTGACGTACACCGTCGCCCCGCGCGCCGAGACGCCGCAACGCGCCAACGCCTCAACCTCCGCGTGTGGCCCCCCGAACCGGCGGTGGTACCCCTCGCCGATCACCCGGCCGTGCTTGACGATCACGCACCCCACCATCGGGTTGGGCTCGACCGCCCCCCGCCCCCGCGCCGCCAACGCCAGCGCCCGGCGCATGTAACGCACGTCCGCGGCGCCCACACCTCTCTTCATGGCTTGCTCCCCGTGCTTCCGCGCCGGGCGCGTTCCGCCGCGAGCAGGAAATCACCGTCCGTCAGGTGGACGTGGGTGTCCACGTCTTCCCACCAATACGCCGCTTCCAGCGCTCCCGACGAACGAAACAGCCGCGTGCATATCGGCAGGCGGGTCTGCGGGTCGATGTACAGCTCACGCAGCGGCGTGGACACGATCCCCTCGTCGAACTCGAAACGCAGGGCATGTGCCCACCGCTGCCGCTGCGGCACGCGAGCCAACCCCAGGTACCGAATGCGCACGTGACCGGCGGCCCGGTCGAGCGTCGCCAGCGTCCGCGCCATCATCCGCTCGAGCCCGAAATCGGTCAGCGGGTACCGCGCCTCGCCCCACGTCACTGGCGTTTGCAAATCAACCCGCGTGATCGTCGGTGGCAGGCCGAACAAACCGTGCCGGGGCACGAACCGCACCTTGTCGTCCGCCACACCCGCCACGTACACCGACTCGCCATACTTCACGTCCGGGTCCAGCCATTTCATGTACACGCTGAACGGTTGTCGCCGAAAACGGCAAGCGATCCGCTCCGGCTCGTGCATCGTCTTGAACAACCCCAACCCGCGCCGTTCCTGGCGCGTGAACGTCAGCGTGTACTGCGCAAGTGCCGCGCACCGGCGACCCACCCCCCGCAGGTACGCCAGCGGATCGCTCCGCAACTGCTCGGCGTCGCTGGGCAGCGATTGGGGTTGCGTGGTGGGGATCCGGTCCAGCGGTCGCGCCGCCCCGGGCGCCGCGCAGCCTGCCAGCACAGAGCCGGCGGCCAATACCACCACGCCGACCATCCTCCGCCCGATGCGACCACCCGCGACACGCACATCGGCCCTCCGGAAAGTCCGTCTCGAACCAACGTACCAGTCCGTTCGCACGCCCAAGCCTCCGCTGTCCGCCGGTTCCCCGTCACGCCGCCGGTCCCGCCCGACGCGTGCCACCAGGTCGCCTCCTACCGCGACCGTCCCCGTTTTCCCGACAGGTGGCAACGGCGTCAAGACCCCGGATCCATGCCCGCCGGCGCGTCTCAGCCGCTCGTGTTTCGTGGACAACGCCACCGGGCGCCCCGTCCCAACCCGAAAAGTCGCGCCGGCGCACCGCACAAGGCCGCTGCCACGCGCGAACATCGAGTGTACGCCGGGCGTGCGCTTTTTCCGCGTACAATACGATCATGAACGGCGAACGACCCGCTGACCCGCGCATCGCCTGCGACGCCATGTGTGGCGGCGTGGCGCGCTGGCTGCGCATCTTTGGCGTCGATACGACCTACACACCCGGCATCGACGACGCCGACCTCGTCCAGCACGCGCTCGCCGAACGACGCATCGTTATCTCGAGCGACCACAAGCTGTTCGAACGCCGCGCCTTCACCACCGGGGCGTTGCGCGGCTTGTTGCTGCCGGTCGGGCTGCGCCTGCGCGAGCAGGTTCGCTACGTCACGCGTCACCTCGACGTGCGGCCCCGCATGCCGCGCTGTGCCGCGTGTAACGGAGAGCTGGAGCTGGTTCGGCGGGCGGAGGTAGCGGACGTCGTGCCCGCTCGAAGCCTCATCTGGGCGAAGGAGTTTTTCCGCTGCCCGGATTGCGGGCAGGTGTATTGGGAAGGCAGCCACTGGCGGCGAATCGGCCCGGAGCGCGCCCGCCTGGGCGGCTGACCCCTGCCACCGTGCCGTCGTTCCGCCGGGGATTTCGGGTTGACTTTCCTCCGCTGCGTGACACAATCGACGGAAACCAACGAGATGTAGTAGGTGGGATATGAAAGTTGACACCATATATTGTGGTGACTGTTTGGAAGTCTTGGCTGCGTGGCCCGAAGGGTGCGTCGATTTGGCGTTTGCCGACCCGCCGTACAACATCGGGTACGTTTACGACGCGTACGACGATGATCTTCCGCCCGACGAATATGTCGCCTGGTGTCAGGCGTGGATGGCGGCGTGTCAGCGCGTACTATCGCCGACGGGGTCGTTCTACATCGCGATCGGTGACGACTACGCGGCCCAGTTGCGGATGGTGGCGATCAAGCTGGGCCTGCATCTGCGCAACTGGATCATCTGGGCTTACACGTTCGGGCAGAACGCCCGCACGAAGTTCTCCCGAGCGCACACGCACATCCTCTACCTGACGAAGCACCCCAAGAATTTCGTGTTCAACGACCATCTGCTTCGTTTCCCGAGCAGCCGGCACACGGAGTACCAGGACCTGCGCGCCAGCCCCAAGGGACGAGTACCCAACGACGTCTGGGACGAGTTCCCGCGTGTGTGCGGCACGTTCAAGGAACGCGACGGATACCACGGCTGCCAGTTGCCCGAGAGCCTGCTGGCGCGAATCATCATGGCCAGCAGCAACCGCGGCGATGTCGTGCTGGATCCGTTCGTCGGGAGCGGAACGACCGCCGCCGTCGCGAAGCGGCTCGGTCGCCGCTATGTCGGGATCGACCTCTCGCCGGAATACGTGAAACGGACGGAAAACCGCCTCGCGGGCGTGCGTGATGAAAGCGATTCCAGGCCCGAAGCCGATTGTTGGCCTCCGTTGCACGTCGATTTTCTCAAGCAAATCTACCGCGAAACCAAGGTGATCTACTCCAATCTGCGACCCAACCAGGTTGCGTTGCGCGTGATCGCCGGGGCCCTCAACGCTCGCGCCGGAGGCGACTACTACGACGCGGACGCCGTCGCCGCCATGCTCGACAAGTTGTACGGCTCCAACCAATTGCCCAAGCTCCCGAACGACACGCCTTTTCAGGCTCGCAGCCACGCCAAGGAGGAGGGCAAACGTTATACGCGCAAGGTGATGCGCACCCGCGGTCGCAAGCAGAGCATTCCGACCGCGGAGAGTGGCCTGCTGATGGACATCTGATCGCCATGCGAATTGCGCGCGGGTGGCGAGCGCCATGCGCCGCCGATCCGGCGTGTTTCGGGGTGCGTGCTCGGTTGCGTTTTGCCGATAATCAGGAATAATGACGTTACCTGATTCCCAGAGGCAGGCGGTCCATGGCAGATTATGCAGAGTTCGATGAGCGGGAAGGGCTGAGTCGCACGGGGCTGATCCGCGGTGCGCTCGATATCTTCGGCTTGCTCGCGATCATCGCCGCACCGATCTGGTGCATCTACGAGGTTGTCGTGCTCGGCCGCTCCGGCGCGTTGGCACTGCCCACGGCGTTGGGGGTGTTCGCGGCGATGCTCGGGGGTATCGCCGCGGGCGTGATTCTGCTGGCTCTCAGCGAGCTCATCCGCCGACTGGGAGCGATTCAGAACGCAGCGGAAAGCGGCGGCGAGCGCACCTCGGAATGGTCGCAGTTCGGCTCGCGCAGCGCGCGGGCGGAATACGAACAGAACATCTCCCAGGCGCTCGAAGAGCTGGTCGTGCTCACGCGGGAGGTGCGCGATATTTCCCTGCTCAACGAGCAGCAGCGGGCCATGCGGCTCGATGCCCAAGGTCACGCCGTCCTCGACATGCTGATGCGCGAGGTTCCGTTGCTGCTGCGCGAGCACAACTGGATCGAAGCGCGGCGGCGTGTTCAGCAGGCCCGCGAACGTTTTCCCCATTTCAAGGAATGGGACAAGCTCGAACAGCAGATCGAGCAGATGCGCGCCCAGGTCGAAGCGCACGATATCGAGGCGGCCCAGCGACAAATCAAGGATCTCACCGCGTTGGGTGCCTGGGACCGCGTCGCCGACGTCATCCGCGAGCTGCTCGAGCGTCATCCCGACTCGGCCAAGGCCAACGAGCTGGCCCACCGGCTGCGCGCCGAGCGCAACAAGGCCCAGGCCGAACAACGGGCCAAACTCATGGCCCAGGCCCAGGAAGCCACCACCAAGCGTGAATGGAAAACGGCGCTGGCAGCGGCTACTTCGCTCATCCAGCGGTTCCCGCAGTCGCCCGAGGCCCAGGCCCTCCGGCTCCAACTGCCCACGCTCCAGGAAAACGCCGAAATCCAGGCGCGCAAGAAAATGGAAAACGAGATCAGCGAGCGCATCAAGCAGCGCCGCTTCGAGGAAGCCTTGCGAATCACCCACGACCTGCTCGAGCAATACCCGGACTCGCCACAGGCGATCAAGGCCCGAGAGATGTTGCCCAAACTCGAGCAAAAGGTGTATTCTTCAGGCGGGCGCTATTAGCGCCCGTTGCCATGTCCGTTTCGCGAGCCGACCCTCGTAGAAACGCGCTCAACCGTAAGGTGTTCGCCCGGCGAGCCGGCGGGATGTTGACCACTCTGGCCGCGTGGGGGTAGAATATCGAACATGAGACACAAAAAGCCCATCGCCGAATCGGAGTATCAGGACGTCGACGTTCACATCACCCGCCCCATTCCCGGCATTCGCGAACTCATCATGCTCGGCTTCGACGAATGTCACACAGCCAAGCGGCTGACTTCGCACAGCCACCCCGGCGCGATGGAAATCTTCTACATCGCCAACGGGTCGGTTCGCTGGCAGGTTGGTGATGAGAAACACGACATCGCCGGCGGGCATGTGTTCTGCACATGGCCCGATGAAGTCCACGGCGGTATCGACGACGTGTGGCACCCCAGCGAACAATACTGGCTGCTGCTCGATTTGCCCAAGCGCATGCCCGCCGGCTACCTCGGCGTGCCCGCCGACGAGGCCCGTGCCTTGCACAACAGCCTCTGGCACCTGCCCCGACGGAAGTTCGCCGCCCCCCCGAGGATCGCCGGCATCATCGGCGAGCTCATCGACGCCCACCGTGCCACGGACCGGCTCGTCACGCTCCGCGCCCGCACGCTCCTGCTCCAGATGCTCGTCGAGGTCGTCCAGTTCAGCCACCAGCCCGACAAGACCAGCGGCTACTCGCCCGTGGTGGCAACCGCGATCGAGCTGATGACCAGCCGCGTCGATGAACCCTACTCGGTGCCCGAGCTCGCCGAAATGGTCGGGCAGAGCGTGTCGCATTTCCACCGCAGGTTCAAGGCCGAAACCGGCCTGGCTCCCGGCGACTACTACGTGCGCCATCGCGTCAGTGTCGCGGCGCGCATGATCGCCGAAACCGACCTGCCTCTTTCGAAGATCGCGGTCGAGTGCGGGTTCGGGTCCAGCCAATACCTCGCGACGTGCTTCCGGAGAGTGACCGGCCGCACCCCGTCGAGCTATCGCCGCCGGGCCCACGCCGGTTGACGCGCTCGTTCGCGATTTGCACGCTCGGCGACGGCCTCCCGGCGCTTGAAACGCGGGCGCCGGAGGCCTCTGGCCGAACTCGTTCCGCGTTCACGCGGGCCGGTGGTCGCGGAACCACGCGACGGTCTTCGCCAATCCCTCGGACCGCGGCACGCGCGGCTCCCATCCCAGAAGCTCGCGGGCGCGCGTGATGTCCGGGCGGCGAAGCTGCGGATCGTCCTGCGGGCGTTCGACGTGGCGGATTTCGCTCGTGCTCTCGGCCAACGCGATCACCTCGCGGGCAAACTCCAGGACCGAGATCTCTTCCGGGTTGCCAAGGTTGACCGGCCCGCACACATCGCTTTCGGCCAGGCGCAGCAACCCCTCGACCATATCGCTGACGTAACAGAAACTGCGCGTCTGGCTCCCGTCGCCATGCACGGTCAGCGGCTCGCCGGCGAACGCCTGGGTCACGAACGTGGGCAGAATCCGTCCGTCGTCGGTGCGCATCCGCGGACCATACGTGTTGAAAATGCGCGCGATGCGGGCCGCGACGCCGTGCTGCGCGGTGTAGTTCGTGATCAGCGCTTCGGCGAAACGCTTGCCTTCGTCGTAGCAGCAGCGCGGACCGATCGGGTTGACATGGCCCCAGTACGTCTCGCGTTGCGGGTGCTCCTGCGGGTCGCCGTAGACTTCGCTCGTGGAAGTGTGCAGCAACCGGGCGCCGGTCGCCCGACACAGATCGAGCAGGTTCCACACGCCCCGCGAGCAGACCGCCAGAATCGACAGGCGCAGCGGGCCGAAATCCACCGGCGAAGCGGGGCAGGCGAGGTTGTAGACCCGATCGAGCGGACCGCCGACATCGAGCGGCTCGGCGATGTTGTGCTCGATGAACGTGAAACCGCCTCGGGCGGCGAGGTCGGCGGCGTTGGCCCGCTGGCCACTCGACAGATCGTCCACCCCGATGACCTCATGCCCTTCCCCCAGCAACCGATCGGAAAGATGGTAGCCGATGAACCCGGCACAGCCGGCAACCAGTACGCGCATCGTTTTTCTCCGCGACGCCTCCGCCGCCCGGAGGCGAAAAGATTGTCTGCCGGCCGGCGGCGCCGGTCCCCTCGAAGTCCAAACTCAATTATAGTGAACACTACGGAATCCACGCGAATCCGGCCAGGCGGGGGCGTGCGGCCCCCGCCGGCGCAGTTCGCCCAGGAGGCTTGTGGTTATGCGATTGTGCGTCATCGGCAGCGGATACGTGGGGCTCGTCACCGGAGCCTGCCTCGCCGACAGCGGCAACCATGTCGTCGCCGTGGACACCGACGCCGAGAAGGTGCGGCGGTTGTCGGCGGGCGACCCGATCATCTACGAGCCGGGCCTCGCCGAGATTCTGCGCGCCAATCTCCACGCGGGACGAATCCGCTTCACGACCGACACGGCCGAGGGCGTCGCCCGCGCGCAGGTGGTGTTCCTCGCGGTCGGCACCCCGCCCCGCGACGACGGCTCGGCCGACCTGACCTTCATCGAGGCGGCGGCCCGGGCCGCGGCGCGCGGATTGCGCGGTCCGGCCATCGTCGCGATCAAGAGCACCGTGCCCGTGGGTACCTGCGACCGCCTCGAAACCATCATGCGCTCCGAAACCGACCACGCCCTGCACGTCGTGAGCAACCCCGAGTTCCTCAAGGAGGGCAGCGCAGTCGAGGATTTCCTGCGGCCCGACCGCGTGATCGTCGGGGCCGAAGATGCCGACGCCGGCCAGATCGTCGCCTCGCTCTACAAACCCTTCGTCCGAAACAACAAGCCCATCATGGTCATGAGCCGCCGGGCCTCCGAGATGTCCAAGTACGCCGCCAATGCCTACCTCGCCACCCGCATCAGCTTCATCAACGAAATCGCCGAGCTGTGCGAACGCATGAACGCCGACGTGGACGAAGTCCGCCGGGGCATGGGGGCCGATACCCGCGTCGGCTACCACTTCCTGTATCCGGGCGTGGGTTACGGCGGGAGCTGTTTTCCCAAGGATGTTCAGGCGCTGGCGAGTTTCGGGCGGGCGGCGGGCGCGAGCTGCGAAATCCTCGAAGCCGTCCACCGGCGCAACGACACGCAGCGCCTGCGCATGGTCGCCAAGATCGCCCGGCGGCTCGGTCCCGACTTGCACGGGTGCCGGGTCGCGTTGTGGGGGCTGGCGTTCAAACCCAACACCGACGACATCCGCGAGGCCCCGGCCATCACCATCATCGAAAGACTGCTCGCCGCCGGCGCCGCGGTAGCCGTGCACGATCCGCGGGCCATCGAGAACACCCGTGCCGTCTTCGGCCAGCGCATCGCCTACCACGAAAACAACTACGAAGCGCTCCGCGAGGCCGACGCGCTCGTGATCGTCACGGAATGGATGGAATACCGTAGCCCGGACTTCGAACGCATCCGCGAGCTCCTGCGCCAGCCGCTGGTCTTCGATGGTCGCAACATCTACGACCCGCGCACGATGGCGCGCTACAATTTCGAGTACTACGCCGTCGGCCGTCCGCCGCTGCGGCCCGACACCGCGTAGGCGATCGCGCGCGTGCCGCTCGACCCGCGGTGGTACCGCATCCGGGTCGAGTCCGTCTCACGTCCCGGACAGACCCCATGCGCGGGAGCGGTTCGCACGACGGAGGATCACGACATGACCGAATCCGCCGTTTCGCTGCGCACGCTGCTCGAAGAACACACCATGCCCGCCGCGGAAGCGCTGACCCGGCGGGAGGACGGCGATGCGCTGCGCTGCCTGGCGTGCGGGCATCGCTGCCTGGTGCGCAAGGGCCGGCACGGGGCCTGCTTCGTGCGTTTCCATCGCGACGGAATGTTGCGCGTCCCCACCGGCTACGTCTCCGCGCTCGCGGTGGACCCGATCGAGAAGAAGCCGTTTTATCACGTCCTCCCGGGCGCCGGAGCGCTGTCCTTCGGGATGCTCGGATGCAACTTCCACTGTCCCTTTTGCCAGAACTGGATGACCAGCCAGACGTTGCGCGACGAACGCGCCGTCGTGCGCCCGCGATTCGTCAGCGCTCGACGCATCGTCGAGCTCGCCGTCGAACACCATTGCCCCGTCATCACGAGTACCTACAACGAGCCGTTGATCACCAGCGAATGGGCCGTCCAGATTTTTCGGCTCGGTCGCGACCACGGCCTCCTCGGCGCCTACGTCTCCAACGGCAACGCCACGCCCGAAGTGCTCGAATACATCCGGCCTTGGGTAGACGTGTGCAACGTCGACCTCAAGGCGTTCTGCGAAAAAACCTACCGGGCCCTCGGCGGCCGACTCGAATCCGTCCTCGATACCATCCGCCGACTGCACCAGATGAACTTCTGGATCGAGGTCGTGACGCTCGTCGTCCCCGGCCTGAACGACTCCGACGACGAACTTGCCCGGATGGCGGCGTTTCTCGCCGGCGTCTCGCCCGACATCCCCTGGCACGTCACCGCCTTTCACCCCGACTACAAGATGAACGACCGCGGCCGAACCCCCGCCGCAACCCTGCGCCGCGCCTGGGATATCGGCCGGCGCGAGGGCTTGCGCTACGTCTACGCCGGCAACCTGCCCGGGATGGTCGAACATTGTGAAAACACCTGTTGCCCCGGCTGCGGCCGGGAACTCATCGTGCGGCACGGCTTCTCCGTCCGCGAAAACCACCTGAAGGGCGCGTGCTGCCCCGATTGCGGCGAACGCATCGCCGGCATCTGGCAGCCGCGTGGCTCCCAACAAGCTCCGGCATAGCCCGGCGCCGGCATCCCCCGGCGCAACCACGAGGAAGGACCAGCCATGGCATACGAAATCACGCGGGAAGATATCTGGGTCGGCGAGGTCGAGGACGCCCCCGGGGCTCTGGCTCGAAAACTCGAAGGCGTGATGAGAGCCGACGCAAACCTCGACTTCATGATCGCCAGACGCATGCCCGAAAAACCCGGCTTCGGCGTGTTGTTTCTCGCACCCCTCAAGGGCGATCGGCAGCTCGAGGCCGCCCGCGAAACCGGGCTCCAGAAAGCCTCCGGGCTGCACACCCTGCGGATCGAAGGCCCGAACCGGCCCGGGCTCGCCGCCGGACTGACCAAGCTCATCGCCGACGCCGCCATCAACATGCGTGGCTTTTCCGGCGCCGCGATCGGCGACCGCTGCGTTTTCTACATCGCCTTCCAGGACGACGACGACGCCATCCGCGCCGCGCAGGTGCTTACGTCCAAGCTCGGGTAGCCCCGCGCCCCCGGGGATGGCACGTGGCGAGAGCCTACGGCGCCAGCCGATAACGCCAGAACACCCGCTCGACCACGCAGCCGGCCCACTGGTGGTAGAAGGCGATCGGCCCCACCCACGGGATCACCGCGGAACGGTGGCCCGCGGCGCGCAGGTCGTTGAGGCAGCGCCACAACAAAACCCGCCCCAACCCGTGCCCGCGGGCCGCCGGCGATGTCCCCATCGGCCCGAAGAACCCCCACTCCCGGTTCTGTCCCGAGTGCGCCGAAAACGCGATGATCCGCCCGTCTCGCAACGCCAGGTGCAACGCCGGCGGTTCGTTCGCCAGCGCCAGGGCCGCCTCGAACCGCCAGTCCGCGCCAAAATGTTCCTCGAAAAACGCATCGAGCAGTGCGTCGTCATCCATCCGCGCGCGGCGAATCTCGATCCCCGCCGCGGCGAGCCGCTCCTGCTCGGCCGAGGTGTCGAAATCCGCCTTCAGTTCCGCCCGCAGATTCACACAATCGCGGAACCGCTCGAACCCGGTTCGTTCCAGAAAACACAGGCCCGCGGTATATCGTGGGTCGATCCCCGGCGTGAAATAATTGCCCGGGATCGCCAACGCCTCGATCTCGCCGATGTCTCGCGGCCAGGAATCGCGCAGCGCTGCCAGCAACGCACTCGCGACCCCCCGGCGGCGCCAGGTCGGCGTGACCGCGAACAGCCCCAGCCAGGCCTTCCGCGCCGCCGGCCGCACCACGCCTTGGGCAAAGCCCACGATCGTCCCGTTCGCAACCGCCGCCAGCACACGCCAACCAAACTGGTCCGGACGCGGGGCCGCGAAGAGCTTCTCGTGCAGCAACGCGGGACTGAAATGGTCATGTACGCCCGCGGCGGCGGCGATCGCGTACAGATCGTCGAGATGGCTCGGCGTCGCAGGCTCGATCACAAACGTGCTCATGAACGACATCTTGGCCGATCGGCCGTCCCGAGGGAAGGCCGCCGCAAGCCTCCGGGGGCCGCCCGTGCCGGTCGCGGTCCGCCCACGTCCGGGCCGGCGGGTTCACTTCTTGCCGCCCGCCCCATCGCACGGAAATGGGAAAACGATTATAATCTGATGGTAACTTCCCGCGCAGCGCGTCGAGAGCATGGGAAGCCAACGGCGAGTTGAATTGTCTCTCACGCAACGCGCGTGAACCCACGGGGAAACAACCAGACGCGGCGGACCGGTGGAAACGCGCCGGCCGCGGGGTGTGAGAATGGAAGCTGTCAAAGCCAACGCGGGCAAGATCGCCCTCGTGGTTGTGTTGATTGCGGCGGCCATCGCGCTGTTCGCGTTCCAGAACGCCGAGGCGCCCAAGCGCAGCGGCCAGGTGGAGTATATCTGCGTCAAGACGGGCAAGACGTTCTGGTTCAAGCGGTCGCCGACGGTATTGCCGCGCGAGAACCCCGAGACGCACGAAAAGACCCTCGTGCCGTGCCATCAGACCGAGGATGGCCAGCTCGTGATCGACCCGCGCCAGCGGGCCGTCATTCAACAGCTCGAGAAAAACGGACTTAATAAATACGTTGATCCGGAAACGCTCGTGGTTCGCAAGAACCCCCAGTAATCCAAATCGTGGAGGCTTCTGACACCATGCATCCGCCCCAGTCCTCGCGACGTCCCGCGTTTACGCTCATCGAGCTGCTGGTCGTCGTCGCCATCATCGCCTTGTTGATCTCGATCCTCCTGCCCAGCCTCAAGTGTGCCCGCGAGAAGGCCCGCGCGGCCAAGTGCGGCGTCCAGCTACGTGCGCTGGCCCGCGGGGTCCAAACCTACTCCAGCGAAAACAACAGTTGGATCCCCGGCATCAACACCACCGGCGTCGCCGCGACCATCGGCGGTCGTGGCAACGACGCGGCCTCGCTGCGCCGCCCCGACACGCCGGTGCAGAACTACGACTGGATGAGTCCCTCCCTCCGGTACGAGACCGAGCTGGGCGCCAACCGTGCAGAACGCATCCGCACACTCGTCACGGATTACGCCTGCCCGTCGCAGCAAGGCCTGCGCGTCGATTACCTCTACCCCCCGGGGCTCAGCGGCGTGCCCGACGCGGCTGATTTCACCGACGACATCATCTCCCAGATGGCCCCCCTGAGCTATCTCATGCCGGCCCATTTCCAGTGGTGGGGCCAGAACTACGCCCGGCGCGTCATTGCCAAGGGTCGGACCGCCAGCGGGCGCCCCGTCACCGTCCGGGCCAAGGTCGCCAGCACGAGTTTTGCCGCCTACCACCCCACCGACTACGTGTCCCGTGTCGATAAGGTCGGCGCGAACGCCGAAAAAGTTCTCGCCGCCGACGGCATGCGCTATCTCGCCGCCGACGGCTCCATCGATTTCGACGTCTCCCCCGATGCCGACTGGTTCGGCGCGTTCGCCAGCAACGGCGCGTGGTGGTGCGGCTCGCAGGCCTACGGCGTCAAGAGCGGCACCAAGAACTGGGACGGCCAGAGCGTCAGTGCGGGCAGCTTCCCCGCCGCGCAGGGAAAGAACCTGGTCTGGTCCTACCGCCACGGATGTACCGACCGCGCGCGGCTGACCGAAAGCGTGCGGGACAACCCCGGAGAGATCAACGCGGTTTTCTTTGACGGGCACGTCAAGCGACTCGACGACCGGGCATCGCGCGAAATCAAGTATTGGTATCCGCGAGGAACG
>JALSRY010000369.1 GCA_026984555.1 Phycisphaerae bacterium | reverse complement strand
GTCATCTCGCGGGCAAGCTCTTCCTGTCCCTCGATATGGTCGCTCACGTCGGCGGCGTCATACTTGACCGACCCGGTCACCTCGACCCGTTCGGGCGCCGCGCCGAGCCGCACGAACCGTTCGGCGTAGGCGCCATCCTGCACGCCGACCCAGCGCAGTTTGCCGAACATCCGCCGGGCGAGCGAGCGGATCAGTGGCCGCTCGAACCGCTTCATGCTCTTGTCCTCGGTGACGCGGCCGTTGGCGATCACGACCGGGATACCGTTCGCGTCGGCGACTTCGATCAGGTTGGGCCAGGCTTCCAACTCCATCAGCACGATCACCGACGGGCGTATGCGCCGCAGCACCCGCCGAATGATGAACGAGAAGTCCAGGGGAAAACGAAAGACGGTTCGCTTCGGGTAAAGTTTGCGGGCGCGCTCGATCCCGGTGTGCGTGGTGCTGCTGATGACGACGATCGTTTCGGGCCGGCGGCGGTGGATTTCCTCGACCAACGTGCGTGTCGCGTTGATCTCGCCCAGCGAAACCCCGTGGAGCCAGACGCAGTGCGCCGAAACCGGCCGCGATGGGACGTTGCCCAACCGTTCGCGCAGCGCGAGGCTTCCGGGGCCGCGTTTGAGTCGGCGGTACAACAAATACGGCCAGCCCACACAAACCGCGAGGCCGTAAAGGAGGTCTAAGAGCAATGTCATCGGAGCCGGAAACAGGCGGCGATCAGGCGTCCCGGGCAACGCGCAGGAAGCGGGGCGCCTGTCACCCGCGGTCATCTGGAGTAAAATCCGAGCAAGCACAGCCCTCGTCAAGGAGAGCCGACCGATGCAGCGAACCATCCTGTCGTCCGCCGTCGCGGGCATCATAGTCGCTTTGGCGGCGGGTGTCGTGGCCGCCCCGCCGGGGGCAGGTTCCCCGGCCAGCGCCCCCGCCCTCGATCCGGTGGTCGACAAGATCCTCTCGCGACTCGAAAAACGTCGCGTGCACGACCTGCGCGCCCGCGTGAAGTGGGAGCTGACCTACGCGATCGAGGAGGATTCCGACACCGACCGGAAGTTCGGACAGATCTGGTACAAGGAGGAGAAACCCGTCGCGAAGTTCAAGGTGCATTTCGATCGCAAGGTCGTCGGCAACCGCCAACAGAAACTCGACGAGGAGCACTTGTTCGACGGGCGGTGGTATATCGAGCTCCAATCCCGGACCAAGACCGTCACGCGCCGCGAAATCCGCAAGAAAACCGATCGCCGCAACCCGTACAAACTCGGTGAAGGTGCGTTCCCGTTGCCCTTCGGACAAAAGAAAGCCGACATTCTGCGCGAGTTCGCCGTGCGGCGCCTGGCGTCCAGGAAGAGCGATCCGCCGGGGACCGACCATCTCCGGCTGATTCCCCGTCCGAACACCGAGACCGGCCGCACCTACAAGTCGCTCGATTTCTGGGTGGTGCGGGAAGGGCCGTTGGCCGGACTGCCGATCAAGGTGATGGCGGGCAAGAAAGACGGGACCGGCTCCGTGAATTCGTACATCACGATCACGTTCAGCAAGATCGAACTCAATACGGGCTTTTCCAGCAGCGTCTTTGTAATCAATACGCCGCCCGGCTACGAGGAGATCGTCGAGCGGCTCGAAGACCCTGTTCCCGGCGCGACCACCATCACGATTCCCAAGGAACACAAGCCCTGATGAGCGAGCCCGTCGCCCCGGACCCGGCGTTTCCGCGACTGTCGGATACTCCCTTCCCGGCCTACCGCTTCGTGCCCGGACAAAACCCGCACCCTTTTCGCGATCCCGCGGGGCACTCCTATCGACAGACCCACCCGGCGTGCGACGAAGAAGCCCGGCGGGCGCGTGCGGATTGGCGGGTGAGCCCGCACTACCGCTACAGCGTCGATTTGTACAATTATGCGTACTGGTGGGAAGCTCACGAAGGGTGGGAGGGGCTTTGGCGCTGCTACGAGGTCGGCGATCCGTATCGGTTCGTGTTGCAGGCCTTCATTCAGGTTTCCGCCGCCCATCTCCAGCGGTTCATGCAGCACGCCAACGGGGCCCGCGCACTGCTCAAACACGCCCGGCTCCACCTCGACGCCGCCCGCTCGGCCGGTCCGGTCGTCTTCGGCATCGACCTCGACCGCTGGTGGTTCGACGAGGTCGTGCCCTACTTCAACGCCCCGTTCGCAAACCCGTTTCCCTTCCTGCGTCCGGTGTGAACCCGCAGTTCGGCGCCGTTCAGGCGGCGGCCTCGACCGTGGTCGAGACCTGTTCGAGCAGGTCGTTGAGGATCTCGTCGGTGCTCAACCCCTCGGCCTCACCCTCGAAATTGAGCAGCACGCGGTGGCGCAACGCCGGCATGAGCCCCTTCTTCACGTCGTCGAAGCTCACGTTGTAGCGTCCGTCGAGCATGGCGTAGATCTTGGCGGCGAGTGTCAGGGCCTGGGCCCCGCGCGGGCTGGAGCCCCAGCGAACGAACTGGTTGACCTTCTCGGTCGCGAACGCTCCCTGCGGGTGCGTCGCCAGCACGAGGCGGATCGCGTAGTCCTGGACGTGCGGCGCGATCACCACCCGTTGTACAAGCTGCTGATACGCGACGATCTTCTCGCCGGCGAGCACCGGCTGAACGTCGGGTTTGTAGCCCGTGGTCGTGCGGTCCATGATGGTCATCAGCTCTTCGCGGCCGGAATAGCCCACCAGCAGTTTGAAAAAGAAGCGGTCCAGTTGGGCCTCGGGCAGCGGGTAGGTGCCTTCCTGCTCGATGGGGTTTTGGGTCGCCATCACGAAAAACGGCTCCGTCAGCTTGTGCTGCACCCCGCCGGTGGTGACC
>JALSRY010000368.1 GCA_026984555.1 Phycisphaerae bacterium | reverse complement strand
GCACGACCTCACGCCTCTGCTGGAAAACCCCAAACGCTGGAAACGCCTCCCCCAGACACTGAACCTCGACCGGACGGTCGAGCTGATTACCAGCCCGGACCCGGACCATCCGCTGGGCCTGCGCGACCGGGCCATCCTCGAATTGTTCTACGCTTGCGGCTTGCGCGTAAGCGAACTCTGCGGCCTCTGCGAGGCAGACGTCAACACCCGCGCCGGATACTTGCGCTGCATGGGCAAGGGTCGCAAGGAACGCGTGGTGCCTATCGGCCGTCGAGCACGCGACGCGGTCGAGGCCTACCGCGAGCACCTGCGCCCCGATCTCGTCGCCCGCGGGCTCCAAACCGGACGCGTACCCACGCCCCTGACGCAAAAAGTCCGCGCTCGGCTGCCCCTGTTCCTGAGCCGAAACGGTGTCGCGATGGACCGTACCGCCGTGTGGCGCATCGTTCGCCGATACGCCAACCAGTGCGGAATCCGCGGAAAAACCAGCCCCCATACCCTGAGGCACAGCTTCGCGACCCACCTGCTCGAAGGGGGAGCGGACCTGCGGGCCGTGCAGGAACTGCTCGGCCACGCCGACATCAGCACCACGGAAATCTACACCCACGTCCAGACGCGGCGGCTGCGCGAAATCCACGCCCGCTGTCACCCCCACGGCGGCAGGGGCGAACCTGCGCCGCGCGACCTCCCGCACACTCCCGACTGACACGACGCCAATCGCCTCACGGCGTCGCGGGCAGGCCGAGCTGTTCCGCAACGCGGCGGAAACGCTCATCGACCGCGTCGAGCGATTGCGGGATGATCCGCACGCCCCCCGTCACCGCCATGAAGTTCGTGTCCCCTCGCCAGCGCGGAACGATATGCCAGTGTACATGGTCGGGCAGCCCCGCCCCGGCGCAACGCCCCAGGTTCATCCCGATGTTGTAACCGTGGGCGAACACCACCTGCTGGAGCACACGCTTGGCGTCACGCAAACGCAACGCCAGTTCGATCAGCACAGGTTCGGGAACCGTCTCGATATCGCCCAGGTGCGCCGTCGGCGCGACGAGCAGGTGCCCGTTGGTATACGGAAAACGGTTGAGCAACACGAGCACGTGCTCGGATCGCCACAGGACGTGGTTCTGCTGATCGTCGGCCGGATTGTCCCGATAGCGGCACAGAAAACAGCCCTCGTCGCCGTCCCGGTCCCCGAGCTGCTCGATGTATTCCATGCGCCAAGGTGCCCAGACGTTCTCGTTGGTTTCAGCCATGCCTTGCCTCGCAGACGCGGTCCGCAGCGTGTCACGCCGATCTCTCCGCGGGACTCAACCGCCCCCCGGGTTGGATGACGAACTGACCGTATCCAGCCGGGGCAGCACGCGGATGGTCCGCGAGGCACGGTATTCCTGCCCCGACGCGGTCACCACCACCACGCCCAGCGAGTGCTCGCCCGGGCGGACGAGCGTTTTCTGCCCCGACACACCCCGCCCGATCGGCGCACCGTCCAGCGTCCACCGAAAATCCGCCGTCCGACGCCAGCCGGGAGGACACTCCGCCGAAAAACCAAGACGCAGCGGCTCGATGCCGATCGCCGACGATACGTGGACCTTGAGCAGGTTACGCGGCACACGCGGCGACGGAGCGGGCTCGACCGCCCGCCGCGGGGTCCCCACCTCCCGCGAACGCGCCACCGGCGGGGCGGGACGCGGCATCCCACCCAGCGGCATCACCGGCGCACGCGGCGGCGGCGCCGGCCGCCGACCCGTTGCCGATGCCACCGCCGGTTGCGGCGGCGTGATGAACTCCGACATGTTCCCCGACAAGAACGCGATACCAGCCTCGTTGCCCTCGATCGCCTGGCGCTTCGCCAGCACCGCCGGCTGCGTGCGCGGTTGCACGTGCGCCACCCGACCGAAAAAATCCGCCGCCAGGTCCGGCGTGCGTTCGTGCCCCAGGTTCTTGATGTGGATCCAGAACACGTTCTTGTAGCCGTGGCTTTCGTACCATTCGATCGCCTCACGCGATTCCCGCTTGCAGATGCCAAAATCGTTCTGCGTGTTGATGATGAGAATCGGCGTGTAGCGGCTCTTGCGCACCAGGTCCGGGTCGAGCACGCTCGCGGAAAAGTTCGATTGCCGCACGGCACATGCGCTGAACCGCTCGGGGTAGTGGTTCAACATGTAGTGGGCCATGTACCCGCCCGAGGACCAGCTCGTCGCCAGGACCGCACGCGGGTCGGCCCGAGTCGTCTGGAACACCTGGTTGAGGATCGCCAGCGTCGCTTCCACGTCGGATTGGAACTCGCCGCTCACGGTACGCAGCGGAAACTGCCCCAGAACGCGAAACGTCCGCAGCACCGGTGCGACCACGATGTAACCGTAGCGGTCGGCCTCCTGCTCCCATTCCAACGCCTGGGCCCGGGCCGAGTCGAACGGCTTCATCCCGTGGAAGGTGACGACCAGCGGAACACGCTGGCGGGCATACTCGGGCTGCTTCGCGTAATCCTTCGGAAGATAAAGCCAATAGTCGCGGTTGGTCGTCGGCTCGCGAAGGTGACGCAATTCGCCCAAGCCACGCGGCTGAGGAACCGCGCAGCCAGCACACGCCCCGAGCGCCACCGCCGCGATAAGACCCACCAGCGGCAGGACGCCGGCGGAAAACCGTGTTCGTACTGAGGAAACTCTAGAAAAAGTCCAATCGTCGCGGTTCAAGTCTGCGTGTCCTTCTTGTGAACGTCGGTGCCCGGAGACGGTCTGTTCCACAACCTGTGATCGACGCTGAAAATCGGGGGAGCTTTCGCGGATATACGATTACTGCCGGGTCGCAGCTTCT
>JALSRY010000367.1 GCA_026984555.1 Phycisphaerae bacterium | reverse complement strand
CAGAACGGCAGCGCTCCCGCCCGAAACAAGGCTGCCGTTGTTCGGAAAGAGAAGGGGCTTGACGTGGCCAAGCGAACCATCGTGAGTCTGCCCGGCGACGGGATCGGCAAGGTCGTGCTCCCCGAGGCGATCCGTGTGTTGGACGCCGTCGGTTTCGAGGCCGACTACGTGCACGGGGATATCGGCTGGGAGTTTTGGATCAAGGAGGGCAACGCCCTGCCGCAGCGAACGATCGACCTGCTCGCGGAGCACAAGCTCGGTCTGTTCGGCGCGATCACGTCGAAGCCCAAGGACAAGGCGGCCGCCGAGCTCGATCCCGCCTTGCGTGACAAGGGTTACGTTTATTACAGTCCGATCGTCGGTTTGCGCCAGCACTTCAACCTGGACATCTGCATTCGCCCGTGTCGCTCGTTTCCGGGCAACCCGCTCAATTTCATTCGCCGCCGCGGCGATGGGTTCGAGGAGCCCGCGGTCAACGCGGTCATCTTTCGGCAGAACACGGAGGGGCTTTATTGCGGCGTCGAGTGGACCAACCCGCCGGACGAAGTCCGCCGGGCGATGGAGACGCACCCCAAGATGGCGGCGTTCAAGCGTACACCGAGCGAGGATCTGGCGATCTCGACGCGGATTTTCACGCGGCGGGCGTGTCGGCGGATCATGCAGGCGGCGTTCGAGTACGCCCGCAAGTTCGGTTACAAGTCGGTGACGATTTGCGAGAAACCCAACGTGATCCGTGAGACCTCCGGGATGATGACGACCGAGGGTCGCGCCGTGGCCCGGGATTTTCCCGAGATCGAGCTGTGGGAAACCAACATCGACGCGCAGATGATGTGGCTGACGAAGAATCCGGAGGACTACGGCGTGATCGTGGCGGGCAACATGTTCGGCGACATCGTGTCGGACGGTTTCGCCGGGCTGATCGGAGGGTTGGGTTTCGCGTGCAGTGCGAACATCGGCGAAGAGGTTGCCGTGTTCGAGCCGACGCACGGTTCGGCGCCGAAGTACGAGCACCTCGACCCGCCGATCGTGAACCCGATCGCGATGATTCTCAGCGCGTGCATGATGCTCGATCATATCGGCGAGGAGGCCAAAGCGGGTCGCATCCGCGACGCAATCGCCGCGGTCGTTGCCGCGGGCGAGGTGCGCGTGTACGACATGCTCAAGCTCAAGGGCGGCCCGGATGTCATCGAGCGGGGAGCGGCCACCACCACGCAAATGACCGACGCGATCATCGCGAACCTGTGATCGTCGTCGCTGGGGGCCAAGCGAAAGGAACGAACGTGGCGCAAGCGGAAAAGCTCAAAGGTTATCGCGGGATCGGGGCGGACGTGCTCGAGCGGTACGGCGTCGGCGTGTGGAGCGACGTGGAAATCGACTCGACCGGCGGACGGTTCGAGGGACTGATCCTGCCGCGCTCCGAAACCGCCGACGATCGCCACATCGTCCTCAAGCTCGCCACCGGCTACAACGTCGGCATCGCGGCGGAGACGATCCGCGCCATCCGCGAACGGGGGCGGCGCGAGGCGCACTACAAGATTCCCGAAAAAGAGTTTCCCTACGATCCGGGCAAGCCCAACGTCAAACTGCTGGGCACGGGCGGCACCATCGCCAGCCGACTCGATTATCGAACCGGCGCCGTGATTCCCGCGTTTTCGCCCGGCGAACTCTACGGCTCGGTCCCCGAGCTCGCCGACATCTGCAACCTGGAGACGGAAAAACTGTTCGGTGTGTTCAGCGAGAACATGGCCCGCGAGCAGTACATCACGCTCGCCGAGCGGATCGGGGAGGAAATCCGCGCCGGGGTCGATGGGATCGTGATCGGTCACGGCACCGACACCATGCACCACACCGCCGCCGTGCTCACGTTCATGGTTCAGAACCCGCCGATCCCGATCGTGATGGTGGGCTCGCAGCGCTCGTCGGACCGCCCTTCGTCCGACGCGGCCCTCAACCTGATTCATGCCGTCAAGGCCGCCGCCGAAGGGAACATCGCCGGCGTGATGGTTTGCATGTTCGGGCCGACCTCGGATCAGTACGGCCTGCTGCACAGCGGCTGTCGCGTGCGCAAGATGCACTCCAGCTATCGCTCGACGTTTCGCACCGTCGGCGATATTCCCATCGCGATGATCGATCGCAACCGGATCATCCCGTTGCGCGAGGGGTATCCGCGCCGGCGCGAAGACCACGACGTGACGATCCACGCCGTCTACGACGAACACGTGACGATTCTGTACTACTACCCCGGCATGCGGCCGGAAATCGTCGATGCGATGGTGGACTCGGGGCATCGCGGGATCATCATCGCCGGCACCGGCCTGGGGCACGTGAACAAGCCGCTCTACCCCGCGCTCAGACGTGCCACCGACGCCGGCGTGCACATCTTCATGACCGTGCAGACGCTCTGGGGCTACACGCAGATGTACGTATACGAAACCGGGCGCGAGATCATGGAGCTGGGCGTCACGCCGGTGGCCAACATGTTGCCCGAGGTGGCGTACATGAAGCTCTGCTGGGCTCTCGGACAGACCGACGATCGCGAGCAGGTCCGCCGCATCATGCAAACCCCGGTCGCGGATGAGATTACCGCGCGCGAACCGTACAACGGCTACCTGATCTACCAGGGCGGCATCCCCGAGGTGCAGGATTTTCTCCGGCAGGTTCATCGCTGAACCTGGGTTGCACGGTGGGGGCGCGATGCGTTCGTGGGTGGGAGCGCCGCCGCGGGTTCGCGTCTGAGGTTTTCCGCGTTGGCTGTTCGCTTCGTTCCCGGCGTAGGATGTTCGGGACGGCGGGCTAACGGGAGCCGAAGGCGGTGT
>JALSRY010000366.1 GCA_026984555.1 Phycisphaerae bacterium | reverse complement strand
CGGCCCGCGGCACGCGAGAACCCGGCCACCCCCCTCCAGAAAAAAAAGCCCAGCAACGCCGCCGCGATCGACGCCCCGATCGTGGAGCCGATCTTCAACCCCACATAGACGTTGCACGCCGAGAAGACGACGCCGAGCGCCGCCCCGGTCGCCAGCGCACGCACCGTCACCTCCGGCCCGGCTGGCACCACCACATCTGCCCCGGCCGAAGATGGCTCGCCGCCATGCTCCGCGGAAATGTTTCGCGTCGCCGCCCGCTCACCGTGAGTGCCCACGCGCTCCTCCCGAGCGTCAAGCCGCCCTGCGGCGACAACGCGCTCGATCCCGGCTCGGCCGCCCGCTCGACATCGACACCCGAGGCGCCGATCCGGGCAAGCCACCCACGGCTAACAAGATAACATCACAGACTTGCTTTGGGGACCGCGCGAGTTCCTGACCTTCAGGAAAGCGCCAACCCCTTCGGCGACGCCGGGTTATCTCCCCGGCCAAGCCACCCTGCTCCGCGACCCGACCCCAACCAGATCCGGCCGCTGCCCCCCGTGCTCCATCCATCATCCCAACCCTGCCGCATCGCGCAGCGCCTGTCCACTTGGGCCACACGCCAGCGGAGGCGTGTCGGGTTCAGGTCGTGACGATTCGATCGATTTCCGTGATGACCACGATCATGGGCTCTGCGCTCCTTCAGGTGATGATGTCGATGAAGTCGGCCATCGAATCGACAATCGCAAGGATCAGCTCGTAGAACGACATGCGCCATCTCCTTATTGCACTGTTTCGACCAGGTGCTTCCTCGAACACGCTTCGCGGCGAACGAGCCGCCGCCTCCGAACGATCACACTCACGTGATGATGTCGATGAAGTCGGCCATCGAATCGACAATCGCAAGGATCAGCTCGTAGAATGACATGGGTCTCGCTCCGTGATGTGTTGTACCTCGGTGATGGACGAGCACGACCGCGCGCCCGTCCGGCCCAGCGACGATGCCGCGACGCCGTCGCTCTCAGGTGATGATGTCGATAAAATCGAGCACCGAATCGGCGATGGCGACGATAAGTTCATACATGGACATGGTTTACCTCCACACTCCCGTAGGTGGATCCGGTTTCAGGTCGTAACGATGTGGTCGATTTCGGTGATGACGACAATCATGAGAAGCAGCCTCCATGTGTGAGAACATGCAGTCGAAGATGCCAGAGGTGGCAAATTACGCACCACCTCCCAAGGAAAGCTGGCGAACTTCATTGCCCCGTCTCCGTGGTAGACCGGAGAAAAAGAGTTGTTGCGTGCGTGCCCCGCTATGCGGTATACTGGCGCACACAAACTCGCTGACCGGGAGCCATACACGCCGCCAGCGACGATACCCAAAAAGAGGTTCAACTACTGTGAAGAAGCAGTTGTCCCAGAAACCTCGCCTAAGTTATAGGGTAATGGCAAAACAGCCTTTGTCAAGCTTTTTCGGACGTTGCATGTGACCCGCGATTCCCGTCAAACCGCTTCACCCGACGCCGGCGACTCCCCTTCCGATGCTCGCCCCTGCGCTCACTGCGGCGAGTTCGGAACCCTGGTGACGTGCATGGACGGGCTCAAGCGTTGCCGGGTTTGCGGGTTCGTCTTCGCCTCCGCCGGCCGCCGGCCTCATTCCTCCTCCACGTCCGCGAGCGCGGTGCTTCCATTCGCCCCGGACACCGTGCTTCGCGGACGTTATCGGCTGGTCCGGTATCTCGGCTCGGGGGCGCACGGCGTGACGTACCTCGCGCACCACGAATTCCTCGACCACCCTTGCGTCGTCAAGGTCCTGCCGGTGCCGATGGCGAACCCCTCCGACGTGGACGTGCGCCGTTTCCGCGCCGAGGCCTCCGCGGGTTTGCGGGTGAACCACCCCAATGTCGTCCGGGTTCTGGATGGGGACTCCGAAGACAATATCTGGTACTTTGTGATGGAGTACGCCGAGGGAATCAACCTTGCGCAGACTACCATCCACGGCGTCCGAACGGATTGGCGGCAAGCCCTCGAGTTCGCCGTCGATGTCGCACGCGGACTCGAAGCGATTCACGAGGCCGGGCTCGTCCATCTCGACGTCAAACCCGCCAACCTGATCCTCGGCCCGAGCGGACGCTTACGACTGACAGACTTCGGGGTCGCGCGGCTGATCCACGCCTACCCGCGCTTTTCACGCGGACAGTCGGACGTCACCGACGGCACGCTCGAATACGCCGCCCCGGAGGTCATCGAACGAAGAGGCAACATCAGCCCCACCGCGGACTTGTACTCGCTGGGCGCGACGCTGTTCGAGCTCCTGCACGGCAAACCGCCCCGCGGGTACAGTATTTACCAGACACTGCTCGCCACCAACACCGACCGCGTGGCCTGGCCGCGTGATAACGCGGGCGAGATGCCCCGTTGGTTCCGCGAAGCGATCGAACGGCTGCTCGACCCCGACCCCCGCAGGCGGTTCCCCTCGGCTAGG
>JALSRY010000365.1 GCA_026984555.1 Phycisphaerae bacterium | reverse complement strand
GCGGGTGATGTAGAAGCCGAGCGTGGCCTTTTCGTAGGCGAGCATTTCGGCGTCGTTCCATTCCTCGCCCCCGATCGTGGGACGGGGGGCCGGGCCGCCGGCGACGAACTGCCCGAACATGTCGAGTTGCCCCGCTTTCTTGTCACGCTGCGCGGCCTGGCCGATGCGGATGGCGTCTTCGACGACTCCCATCAGGGCGCGGCGCATCGCTCCCGTACTGTCGAACGCGCCGGCCTTGATGAGTGCCTCGATGACGGCGCGGTTCACACAGCCCAGATCGACCCGCTCGCAGAAATCGTAGATGTCCTCGAAGCGGCCACCCTCGGCCCGGGCGTCCAGGATCGCCTGGACCGCCTTATGCCCGATACCGCTGATCGCCGCGAGGCCGAAACGAATCGCCGCCGGTCCGTCGGTACCGCGCGGATAGACCACCGTGAAGGCCTCGTCGCTCTCGTTGACATCGGGCGGTTTGATGGGGATGCCCTTCGAGCCGTCACGCTGGCGGATGTGCCGGCATTCGTCGATGTACTCGGCGACCTTCTCGGTATTCCCGCTTTCGTAGGTCAACACGGCGGCCATGAACTCGGCCGGGTAGTACGTCTTGAGGTAGGCGGTCTTGTACGCGACGACGGCATACCCGGTCGAGTGGGCCTTGTTGAAGGCGTACCCGCCGAACTTGAGGATGTCCGCGAAAACCTCTTCGGCCACCTCGCGCTGGACGCCTTTGGCCACCGCGCCCTCGATGAACGGGCCGTGTTCGGCCTCGATCATTTGCGTCTTTTTCTTGCTGATCGCCTTGGCCAGCCGAAACGCCCGCCGCAGCGGGATGCCTCCCAGCCGATTCACCAGCCGCGAAACCTGCTCCTGGTAGACCATGATGCCGTAGGTCTCTTCGAGTACCTCGGTCATGACGGGGTGCGGCGTGTTCCACTGCTTGCGGCCGTGCTTGCGGGCGACGAACTCGTCGATGTATTCCATCGGACCGGGGCGGAAGAGGGCATTGGCGGCGATGAGGTCTTCGATCCGGTTGGGGCGGATCTTGAGCAGCACATCCCGCATGCCGCCGGATTCAAACTGGAACACGCCGCGCGTTTCGGCCCGCTGGAACAGGCCGTAGACCTTCTGGTCGTCGAGATCGACGTTGTCCAGGTCGAGGCTGACGCCGTGGTGCTGGCGCACGAGGTCGCAGGCCCGCTGGATTTGCGAAAGCGTGCGCAGGCCGAGGAAATCCATCTTGAGCAGGCCGACCTTCTCGACCGTGGGGCCTTCGAACTGCGTGGTGACTTCGCCGGCGTTGGCGGGCTTGTGCAGCGGTACCAGCGTATCGAGCGGCTGGTCGGCGACGACCACGCCGGCGGCGTGGACCGATGCGTGCCGCGCCAGCCCCTCGAGCCGCCGTCCGATGTCGAGCACCTTGCGGATGGTCGCGTCCTGCTCGTAGAGCCGCTTGAGCTCGGGTTCCCGCTGGAGCGCCTTGTCGATCGTCATCTTGAGTTCTTCGGGGACGAGCTTCGCCACCCGGTCCGCCTCGGCCAGCGGAACGTTCAGCGCCCGGCAGATGTCCCGGATCGCCGCCCGGGCTTTGAGCCGCCCGAACGTGATGATCTGGGCGACGTGCCCGTATTTCTCACGCACGTAGTTGATGACTTCCTGCCGGCGGGTCTGGCAGATGTCGATGTCGATGTCGGGCATCTCGTCGCGTTCCGGGTCCATGAAACGCTCGAAATACAGCCCGTAATGCAGCGGATCGACGGCGCTGAGCCGCAAGCAATACCCCACGACCGTGCTGCACCCGCTCCCGCGGGCCACCGCGGGGATGTTGTGCTCGCGCGCGTAACGCACGAAATCCCACACGATCAGGAAATACCCCGAGAATCCCTTGCTCGCGATGACCTCCAACTCGTAGTCGATTCGCTCGCGCAGCTCGTCGGTGATCTCCCCGTAGCGTTTCCGCGCACCCTCGTACACCAGCTCGCGCAAGTATTCGTCCGCGGATTTGCCCCCCGGCGGGTCGTAGCGCGGCGCAAAACGCTTCGTGAAATCGAACTCGATATCGCACATCTCGGCCAGCCGCACCGTGTTCGCCAGCGCCTCGGGATAGTCCGGCAAGGCCGCGGCCATCTCGGCCGGGCTCTTGAGGTAGAACTGGTCGGTCGAGAACTTGAACCGCCCCTCGTCCTCGACTCGCGCCCGCGTCGCGATACAACAGAGCACGTCGTGCGCTTCGACGTCGTCGTGCGTCAGGTAGTGCACGTCATTGGTCGCGATCGTCGCGACGCCCAGGCGGTTGGCCAGATCGACCAGCTCCGGATTGATCTGGATCTGCTCCTCGATGCCGTGGTTCTGGAGCTCGATGAAAAACCGGTCCGGACCGAAGATGCGCAGGTATTGCTCGGCTACCTCCTTGGCGGCGGCGTAATCGGTGTGGACGAGCCGCTGGGGAATCTCACCACCCAGGCACGTGCTCGTGCAGATCAGCCCGTCGGAAAACTCCGCCAGCACTTCCTTGTCGATACGCGGCTTGTAGTAGAACCCTTCCAGGTAGCCGATCGACGCGAGCTTGATGAGGTTGCGGTAGCCCTGCATGTTCATCGCGAGAACGAGCAGGTGGTACGCGCCCTCGCGCAACCCGCGGGTCTGCTTGTCGTGACGGTCGCCCGGGGCCATGTACAGCTCGCACCCGATGATCGGCTTGATGCCGGCCGCGACCGCGTTCGAGTAGAACTCGATCGCACCGAACAGGTTGCCGTGGTCCGTCACCGCGACCGCGGGCATGCCCATCGCCTTCGCGGCGCGGACCAGCTCCGCCGTGCGACAGGCGCCATCGAGCAGCGAATACTCGGAGTGAACGTGCAAGTGAACAAACGGCGGGGGGGCGCCGGGACTGACCATGCTCGTCATCCTGCTTTCGTTTGGTCGGCACCGTCGCGGCGACCGGCCGCGGTCCGGGAGCTCCCGCGGCGCGGCACGCGGACGGCGCCGGTGATGCGTCGAATCTCGTCGCGCGGCACGGGCGCGTCGTCATCGTTTTCGCTTGCGGTGCGGTCCGCCGTCGGACCGCCGGCGCATGTATGATCCGCCGCGCTGCGAACAAGATCAAGCGAGCGGTGGCGACTTCCGCGCCGGCAACGTCCGCGCGCCGGTAACAAACCAGCGGCGATCGCGGAGTTGGAGGTTCGCGATCACCGCTGGTGGATACCCGGCCGGGAGGAGTTCGGTCAACCGGGTTTATACGGTCAGGACGTTTCGTTCGAGCGCGTGGCGGAGTTTGTCCAGCGCCTTGTTCTGGATCTGACGCACGCGCTCCTTCGTGACGCCGATCATCGCGCCCACCTGCTCGAGCGTCTTGCCCTTGGCGATGTCGCTGCGGGTGGGGCCCTCGTCGATCGCGAAGCGGGCCCGGATCACGCGCGCTTCGACGTCGCTCAGACAGGCCATGTTGCCGCCGAGGAGCGATTTGAGTTCGTCGACGCAATCCTCCTCGACGCTCTCGCGCCGGGACTCGACATGGTGGCTCTTTTCGAGCGTGGGGTCGAACTCGGTTGGAAAATGGCTGCGGTACCGGGCGGTACGCGTCGCGACACGCGAGAACGCCTTGAGAATCGCCCGGCAAGCGTAGGTGCTGAACTTGAACCCGCGGGCGCAGTCGAACTTGTCCACGGCGCGCAGCAGGGCCAGGTTGCCTTCGCTGATCAGGTCGGCGTGATCCACGCCGGTGAGCCGCGTGCGTTTCGCCATCGCCAACACGAGCGCCACGTTTTGCCGAACGATCTCGGCACGGGTCTCACAGGTGCAGCGTTCCCAGCGAAGCAGCTCGCGGGCGGCCTCGGCCGTCAGCGGCTTGCCGCGAAACGCCCGCAACACACGCATCGCGCGGTAGCGGCAATAGTTGAGCTTGAGAAACAGGTGTTGTTCCTGCTCGCTGGTCAGTGCTCGTCCGCTCGGGGCGGAGAGCAAATCCGCGCCGCTGTCGTCGTTCCCGGCGCCGTCGGCCGGCGCGTCAGGCCCCGGCGGCAACGGACCCATGAGCGTGTCTTCCGCGTCACGCCGCTGAAACAGCGGATGGAACATGCAGTCGATCGGCTCGGCGAGGCGGCGCTCGAGCAGCTCGATATCCGCCGGCGAAAACCCCCGCAGCTCGTCGGCGGGCGGCATCTTGGCACGCGGCTGCAACTTGCGGATCGACGAGGTTGCGGTAGACCCCTTCGGTAAAGACGACATCGCGTTTCCCCTGACATTGTCGGAGACCTGCGGCCTCGCAACTCGTGCCCAAGCGACACCGGGAGCCCCGTCGCGCACACGAAGCGCGCGAACGTTACACAGCGGCACCTGTTGGGCCGAAACCAATTGTCCGGATGAAACTGCGTTCGACGTCTGGGGGGAGCCTTCCAGCGACGTTTGTCGAACGACAGCACCTATGGGGAGCCTTCAACTGTCGGGAAGTATAACCTACGTTGCGTCCAAGATCAAGTAATTCGTCAAGCGCGAGCTTGGAAAAAGCACCTTCTACGCGATCCTGGCGTCCACAAGTCGCTCACTACTCGTATCTTAACGCTTCGATCGGATCCAACGCCGCCGCCGCCCGCGCGGGGTACAGACCGAACGAGACACCTGTCACCGCCGACACGAAAAAGCTCAGCACCACCCCCCACCACGGGACGATCGTCTCCCATCCGACGATCGTCGTGACCACACGCGCCATCGCGATCCCCAGGATGATTCCGATAACGCCGCCACCCACGCTGAGAATCACCGTTTCCACCAGAAACTGCGCGGTGATGTGCGCCCGCTTCGCACCCAGTGCCCGCCGGATACCGATCTCCCGTGTCCGCTCCGTCACCGACGCGAGCATGATGTTCATGATGCCGATCCCCCCGACGAGCAGCGAAATCCCCGCGATGCTTCCCAGTACGATTTGCCAGAGACGCTTGTTCCGCTGCGCCTGAAGCAACAGCTCGAGCGGAACAATGACGGCGTAATCCTGTTCCGGGTGGTCGTAGCTGAAAACCCGCTGCACCATCTTGGCGACTTCGAGCACGTTTTCCTGGCCGTCCACGTTGACGTAGACGTCGCTGAATTGCACTTCCTTGATCTCGCGCGAGCCGCTGCGCAGCTTCACCTTGAGCGAACCGTAGCGCAGGTCCGCCGCCGAGAGCGGTATGTACACATCGCGATTGACGTTACGCGAGCCGACCCCTTTTGCCGGTGAGCCGGCGGCGACCGTCTCCGCCAGCACGCCCACGACCCGGTAGGGCACCGCTCCCGTCGAGCGACTGGTAACGACGATCGACCGGCCCAGCGGGTCTTCGTGGCGGAAAAGACGCCCCGCCACCTCGTGCCCGATCACCGCCACCTTCATGTGCCGGGCCTCGTCCAGCTCCGTCAGCGGCCGACCCCGGGCGATACGAATGTGGACGATTTCGAAATAGTTGTCTGTGACCCCCAGCACGTGACCGTCGAACCGCTGTGCGCCGTAGGTGACGTCACTGGCGACGTCACGCATACGCACCACGCTGCGCGTGTGGGGCAGTTTCTCCAGACGCTCGACATCCTTGGCCTTGATGCCATAGCGGCGGACAAAAGTCTTCGCCACGGTCGCCTGCCCCGACTGGGGCGGCTCGACGCTGCGGATGATGATGTTTTCGCTGCCCAGCAGGCGGATGCTTTTCATCTGCTCGGCCGAGGCGCCCTCCCCGATGGCGAGCATGCAGACCACCGCGCCGACGCCGAAGATGATGCCCAACGCCGTCAACGCCGAACGCAGCTTGTGGGCTCTCAGGGCCCGCAGGCCCAAGGCGACCAGTTCTCGTGAAAACAACGTTCGAATGAGCATGTCTCAGCCCGTGGTTTGGCGGCTCGCCGGGCCGTCAGATGCTTGACGTCGCGCCGGGGCGGACCGGTTACGTCCCCCGGTGGCCGCCTTGCTGGGGCGGCAGCTCGATCGGTCCGAAGCGGTCTTCGTAGGTCTTGATGGTCTGCTGGAGCGCGACCATCAGCCGTTTGGCATTCTGCGGGATCAGGACGAGTCGGTGCGAGATCTTGACCAGCGGCTGCTTGAGTCCGGGCATCGGCGTGTTGACGCCGAGGTACAGCGAGATTTCGTCGGGGGTGGTGGCCATCGCGAACGAGTTGGCGTACACGGTCTCCATGCGGGAGGCATCGAGGCGGACTTGTTGTTGCCGGGGCTGCTGCGGTTGGGATTCTTCTTCGCCGAAGATCATGGTGCGTGCCTCCAGGGGGTATTTGCATCCGAGCACCACTTTATGCCGCCGGCGTGCCGGGAACAAGTTGCCAAGGTTTTTGGCCGGGCGTATACTCTGGCCAAAGTTCAGGTGGTTCCGGCCGGCGTGGGAAATTGGCTCGCGCGTGCGGCTGGGGTCTAACCCGTGTGTCTACTGGAGGATAGGGCCATGCCACTTACCGTGGAGAAAAAAGCGGAGATCATGGGGCAGCATCGCCGGCACGATTCGGATACCGGGTCGGCGGAGGTGCAGATCGCGTTGCTCACCGAGCGGATCGTCGGCCTCACCGAGCATCTCAAGGTGCACAAGAAGGATCACTCCTCCCGGCGTGGATTGCTGAAGATGGTCGGCAAACGCTCGGCTCTGCTCAAGTATCTCGCCCGGACGGATCGCGAGCGTTATCTCGCCACGATCCAGAAACTCGGATTGCGGAAGTAACCTCTCCGGTTTTGCGGAGAGTCGCCGGCCGGTTCATCCCCTCACCAGCGTCTTGCGCGTGCGGAGGCAAGCCCACCCCGGGTGCTTTTCCGCCGCCGGCGAACGCGGGCGGGGCGGTGGCTCGTCGGCCTGATTGTGTGCAGGTTGTGTATGTGTGTAATGTTGGGATTGTGTAGGCGGTAGGTTAGAGGAACGTGATGACATTCAAGGTTGAGCGGCAAATCGGCGCAAGCAAACTGACCATCGAAACCGGCAAGGTGGCCCGTCAGGCCCACGGCGCGGCCATCGTCCAGTACGGCGAAACGGTCGTGCTCGGCACGGCCCTGACCGGTCCCCCGCGCGAGGGGATCGATTTCTTCCCCCTCCAAGTGGACTACCGCGAGAAAATGGCCGCCGCCGGCAAGTTCCCCGGCGGCTTTTTCAAGCGCGAGGGGCGGCCCACCGCGAAAGAGATTCTCACCATGCGGATGATCGACCGCCCGGTGCGTCCCCTGTTCCCCAAGGCGTTCAAGGACGAGGTGCAGATCCAGTGCTTCGTGCTCGCCGCCGACGACCAGAACGACCCCGATGTCATTGCCATGACCGCCGCCGCGTCGGCCCTCGCCGTCTCCCCGCTGCCGTTCCAGGGGCCGGTGGCCTCGGTCCGCGTCGGGCGGATCGACGGCGAGTTCGTCATCAACCCCACCCGGGCGCAGATGGAATACTCCGATCTCGACCTGATCGTCGCCGGAACGCCACGCTCGGTCAACATGATCGAGATCGGCTGCCGCGAGCTCTCCGAGGATGTCGTGGCCGACGCGATCGAGTTCGGCCACAAGAACGGCGTGATCCCCATTTGCGAGATGCTCGACGAGCTCAAGAAACACGCCGGCAAGGAATGCACCTGGGAAGCGCCCGAGGCCGACACGGCGTTCCTCGATGACGTCAAGGCCCGCTGCTGGGATGACCTCGTCGCCGCCAAGCAGATCGCCGGAAAACAGGATCGTTACGCGGCGGTGCGCGCCGTCTACGACAAGATGATCGAGCACTACTGCCCCGAGGGGGAGGACAAACCCGCGCATACGCCCAACCAGGTCAAGGAGGCCGTGCGGCAGGTCGAGCGGGCCGTCGTTCGCCAGCGAATCCTCAACGAGAAAATCCGCCCCGACGGTCGCGGGCTCGAGGATATCCGTCCCATCACCGCCGAGGTCGGGTGGCTGCCGCGCGTCCACGGCTCGGCACTGTTTACCCGCGGGGAAACCCAAGCGATGGTCACGACCACGCTGGGGACGGCCTCCGACGAGCAGATCATCGACGACCTGATCGAGGAGTACAGCAAGAAGTTCCTGCTGCATTACAACTTCCCGCCGTTTTGCGTCGGCGAAGTCCGCCGGATCGGCGCGCCCGGCCGGCGGGAAATCGGCCACGGGGCGCTCGCCGAACGAAGCCTCGAAGCCGTCCTGCCCAGCCCCGACGACTTCCCCTACACCATCCGCCTCGTCAGCGACATCCTCGAATCCAACGGTTCGAGCTCGATGGCGACGGTGTGCGGCGGGACGTTGGCGCTGATGGACGCGGGGGTACCGATCAAGGCGCCGGTCGCCGGCATTTCGATCGGCATGGTCGAGGAGAACGACAAGGCGGTGCTCTTCCCCGACATCCTGGGCGAAGAGGACGCGTTCGGCGACATGGATTTCAAGGTCGCCGGCACCCGCGAGGGCATCACCGGCATCCAGTTGGACATCAAGGCCGAGGGCCTCAAGTTCAACCTGATGCGCGACGCGCTTCAGATCGCCAAGAAGGCGCGTTTCCACATTCTCGACATCATGGAATCCGTGATCGACAAACCGCGGCCCGAGATCAGCAAGTACGCCCCGCGGCTGCTGATGATCCAGATCGACCCGGAGAAGATCGGCAAGCTGATCGGCCCCGGCGGCCGCTCGGTCCGCGCGATCCAGGCCAACACCGGCGCCCAGATCGACATCGAGGACGACGGGACGGTCTTCATTTCGTGCACCGATGCCGAAAAGGCCCAGAAAGCCTACGACCTCGTGCAGAAGATGACCGAGGACATCAAGGTCGGCCAGATCTACGACGGCAAGGTCGCCAGCATCAAGGACTTCGGCGCGTTCATCGAGATCCAGGAAGGCCAGGACGGCCTTTGCCACATCAGCGAGCTCGACGAAGGCTACGTCCGCTCGGTCAGCGATGTGGTCAGCGTCGGCGACGAGGTGCGCGTCAAGGTGATCGCGATCGACGACCAGGGGCGCATCAAGTTGTCGCGCAAGGCCGCGATGCAGGAAGACAAGGAAAAAGCCGGCAAGAGCGAGGACTGACCCGCTGGCCGGCCTCTTTGAGGCTGCCCGCCGGCTTGTGAGCAAGACGCGGGCTCCATCGAGCAAGACACGTCACGAGGGTGGCGCGGGTTTCGATGCCCGCGCCCACCCCCGGGCGTGGTCCTTGCGTGCACAGCACCCCCAAAGGCTTCCCGGCCGGCCGTTCCCCGGCTGGCGTCTTCCGCTTTCCTGGAGGTCAGCCGTCCCCGCCGGCATCATGCTGCCGCCATCCGCCGGTCGGCGCAGCGCACACGCCGCCGGTCCGTTGGGCGGCGCCCCCCGTCCGGAGATGCCGATCGGTTTCCCCCTGGTTGACGCGCGTCGTTAGAATCCCAGCAGAGACGCCGAAGCCGGCGCCGCGATCTGATATTCCTTTATTGTTCGAGCCGAGGATCCGATGGCAACCTCCGACCAGGACAACCGACCAGACCCGGGCACGCCGCCCGATCACGCGAGCCAAACCGCACCACCCGCGCAGGAGGCCGGGCACACGGCGCCGCCGCCCGGGCGCAAGCGGCGCTGGGGACGCCGCCTGGCGCTGCTGTTGCTCGTCTTCATCCTCGTCGTCGGCGCGTTGATCGCGTTCGCGCCGGCGATCGCATCGTCGCCGGCGGTATCGCGCTGGGCGCTCGAGGCCGCCAACGAAAAAATCGCCGGCACCATCGACGTCGCGGGCCTGTCGCTGTCGTGGACCGGGCCGACCGAAGTCCGCGGCGTCAAGGTCGCCGACCCCCACCGCCAGCAGGTGCTCGCGATCCGCCGCATCAGCAGTCCGAGCGGGATTTGGCAACTGGCCACGTCCGGCGAGCAATTCGGCGAGGTGCGCGTCGAGTCGCCGGAAGTTACGCTCTATATCGACGCCGACAACGAGTTGTCGCTGGCCGAGGCGTTCAAGACGCAGACGGCACAACCGGAAACCGCGTCGTCGTCCTCGGGCGAGCTGCCCGAACCGCGTGGCGTCGTGGTTATTTCCGGCGGGGTGGTTCGCGTGGTGCGGGCCGGCGCTGAGCCCTACGAAAT
>JALSRY010000364.1 GCA_026984555.1 Phycisphaerae bacterium | reverse complement strand
ACGAAATCCGCGACATCGCGATGCGCATCGAGCTGGACACGCTTCAGGACATCGACGCGACCATCAGCGCCGCGCTGGCCGAGGGGGCCCAGCTCAAGCTCGCGGGGAAACTGCGCGGACTGCCGACCGATGGGGCGTTCGATCCCCGCCGCCTCGATGGCAGCGTGCGGCTCGCCAGCGATCGGCCGATCGACGTGGGGCGACTGGCGGCGGTGCTGGCGCCGTCGCTGGGGATCGAAGGAGCGGCTCTCGTTACGCTCGAGGCGGATTTCAAAGACGGCAACGCCGACGCGACGCTGAGCGCCAATCTCAGGGGCTTTCACAGCGCGCGGGTCGAGGGCACCAGGCCGCTCGATCTGACCCTGACCGGAGCCGGCAAACTCTCCGGCGACAAGCTCGACACGACACTCCGGCTTGCCAGCGACGCCGGGAACATCCACGCCCGACTCGCTTACGACCTGGCGCAGAAGGTTCCGGCCATCGACGCGGACCGGCTCGTCGGCGCGGTACTCGGCGGCCAGACGTTGTCGCTGCCCGGTTTCGACCTCAAGGCCGACGGCGCGATCGACCTGGCGGCACTCGATCGGGCGGTGCCCGGCCTGCTGCATGTCCGGGCCGATCAGCGGATCAGCGCCGGGCAGGTCAACATCACGAACCTGGTCGTGCGTGGCGGCGGAAAGCCGAAGGTCAGCGGGGCGCTCGCGCTCGAGAACCTGACGGCGACCACCGCCGGCGGAGCGGTCCGGCTCGAACCCGTGACGCTCTCGTTCGACGCGGACCTGATTCCCCAACGCGGGCTGGACGTCCGCAAAGCCGAGTTGGTCGCGGGGTTCGCGCACGTCACGGCGCACGGCACGCCGGCCGATTTGTCGGCCGAGTTTCGCAGCGATCTGGCCGAATTGCAGCGCCAGTTGGGCCGGGTGTTTGATCTGGGCTCGCTCGACCTGGCCGGGTTGGTGGCCGGCCAGGTCGGTCTGCGCCGGACCGACGACACGCACCTCGCCGTCGCGGTCGACCTCACCGCCGACCGGCTGCGGTACCAGCGGGGCCGGACTCGTTTCGACCTGCCCAAGACCGCGATCGTTGGCTCGGGCGACGTGCTGCTCGAAAACGGCGCCCCGCGCCGGCTCGCGGCCGAAAAACTCACGACCGATCTCGCCGGCGAACTGCACGTCGAATCGAGCGGCTGGTACGACCTGCACACCGGCGGCCTCCACGCCGACATCAGCGTTCCGCACGCCGATGTCGCGACGCTTGCGCGGCGACTGGCGGCGCTGGGCGCGGCAGGGCTCGAGCCTTACGCCGGCACGCTGGCCCTGCAGGCGCGGGCGGACCGTGCGGCGGGGGATCAGCCGCTGGTTTCCACCGGACAAGTGGTCGTCCGCAACGCACGCATGGACGGCAAGCCTTTGGCGCGCGGCGACGTGAAACTCGACTGGTCCGACGCGCGGCTCGCGCCGACATTCGACAGCGTGCGCGTGGCGGCGGCGCGACTCGAAAGCTCGCTCGCGTCAGCGACCGCGTCGGATGTGCAGTGGACCAGCGCCGACCGACTCACCCTGCGCGGCGGGATCAAGGGCACGGCCGATCTGGCACCGTGCATGGAGCTGGTCGCCCGCCTCGCGAAAATGAGCGAGCCACCCGCGCTATCCGGCCGCCTGACCTTCGACGCCGACGCGCAGACCGGCGGAAACGTCATCACGCTCGGGGGCAACGCGGCGGCGGACAACCTCGCGTTTGGAACGGGAAAGCAGGCGATCCACGAGAAACGCGTAGACCTCGCCTTCGCCGCCGAGGTCGATCAGGGCCGCCGGCGGATCACGATCAGCAGCGCGAAACTCTCCTCGAACCTGCTCGGCGCCAGTGTCCGGGGCACCATCGATCAATACGCGACCCAGGCGGTGCTCGATCTCTCCGGGCGATACGACGCCGGCTGGGACAACCTCACGGCGCTGTTGCACCAGCTCGCGCCCGCGACCACCGATACGATCGTGCTTACGGGACGTACCACGAGCGAGTTTCAGTTGCGCGGCCCCCTGGCCCGCCCCGGCGCTCACCCGCCTTATCGTGGGCTCGATGCCCGGACCGCGGTGGGCTGGGACGCGGCGGAGCTCTACGGCGTGCCGCTGGGCAAGGCCGAATTCTCGCCACGGCTCGTGGATGGGCGGCTGACGTTGCCGCGGACGACGATCGCGGCGGCGCAGGGGCGCATGACGCTCGGCGCCACGATCGACCTCCGCCCTGACGAGCCCGTCCTGCGCGTGCCCAGCCGGCTCGCCGTGCTCGACAAAGTGGCCGTGACGCGCGAGCTGGCGGATTCGGTGCTCAGCCGCATCAATCCGATCTTCCTGCACCTTTCGCGGGTCGAGGGGATCGCGTCGCTCACCGTCGCGGATGTGGCCGTGCCGCTGGGCGAAGGTTTGAAGAAGGGTGGCCGCGGGCGCGGCCGACTCGATCTGAAGAACATGCAGGTCGCGCCCGGCGGACTCCTGACCGATCTGCTCGTGCTCGGCGGCGTGCCAAAAGCACGCGACTACGCGGTACTCGTCAGCGGGCTCGATTTCGTCCTCAAGGACGGACGCATCTGGTACAAGGATTTCACGCTGACGTTCTCCAAGACGTTCGACCTGAAGTTCTACGGCTCGGTCGGCCTCGACGATACGCTCGATCTGGTCGTCTCCGTGCCGATCAGCGCGGAGCTCCTGCGGCGGCTGGGGGTGCGTGGCGCAGCGGTGGCGTATGCCGAGCGACTGGCCGGCTCGCGGGTCGACCTGCCGCTGGTGGGTACACGCCTCAAACCGCGGATCGACCTCTCACGCGTGGATGTGCGCAAACTCGTCGAAACAGCGGCCAAGAAAGAAGCCGGCAGTCGGCTCGATGATCTGCTCCGCGGCTTGCAAAAAAAGAGCGAC